>CALBOJ010000071.1 GCA_937896835.1 uncultured Collinsella sp. | reverse complement strand
ACCATCAAGGTGTGCGTGGCCTACGACGTCGATGGCGAGCGCTACACCAGCGTGCCCGAGCATCAGGTGCGCTTTGAGCATGCCAAGCCCATCTACGAGGAGCTCCCCGGCTGGAAGTGCGACATCACCGGTTGCCGCAGCTTTGATGAGCTGCCGCAGGAGGCTCAGGACTACGTGGCGTTTATCGAGGATCTGGCACACACCCGCGTGACGTTTATTGGCGTTGGCGCTGGTCGCGAGCAGATCATCAACCGATTCTGGAAGTAATCGGGACTATTTGGTTATTGCGATATACCCCTTTGCAGCCCAAGCGGGCGGCCGAGGGGTATATTTGCTTGCAAAGGGCTCGCGCGGAGCGGGCCATTCATCCATAGAGGAGGCACCCTTGAAGGCGGACACTCAAACCATCGACATCCTGTTGTTGGGCAGCGGCGGCCGTGAGCATGCTTTGGCAGCTAAGCTCGCAGCATCACCGCGCGCCGGCAAGCTCTACATCGCGCCGGGCAACGGCGGCACCGCGAGCTGCGGCGAGAACGTTGTTCTCGACGACTGCGATCCTGCGGCCGTGGCGGCGTTTGCGCAGAGCCACGGATGCGGACTCGTGGTAATTGGCCCCGAGGCTCCGCTCGTGGCGGGTGTGGCCGACGCCGTGCGCGCGGCGGGTATTCTCTGCTTTGGCCCGGGTGCCGAGGGCGCCCAGATGGAGGGCTCCAAGCTGTTCTCCAAGCAGCTCATGGAGCGCGCGGGCATTCCGACGGCAGCCTACGGCTCGTTTACCGACGAGGCTTCGGCTCTCGCCTACGTGCGCGAGCAGGGCGCCCCGCTGGTCGTCAAGGCCGACGGCCTTGCCGCGGGCAAGGGCGTCATCGTGGCGATCGAACTTGAGCAGGCCGAGGAGGCCGTGCGCGAGTGCTTTGGCGGCACCTTTGGCGATGCCGGCAACACCGTGGTTATCGAGGAGATGCTGACCGGCCCCGAGTGCTCGCTTTTGGCCTTTACCGACGGCAAGACCGTGCGCCCCATGGCCACCTCGCAGGACCACAAGCGCGCGCTCGAGGGCGACAAGGGTCCCAACACCGGCGGCATGGGCGTCTACAGCCCGGTGCCCATCGTGACCGACGAGGAGCACGCCACCATGGTGGCGGTCATGGAGCAGACCGTTGCCGAGCTTGCTGCCGAGGGCATCGACTACCGCGGCTGCCTGTATGGCGGCTTTATGCTCACCCCCGCCGGCCCCAAGGTGCTGGAGTTCAACGCCCGCTTTGGCGACCCCGAGACGCAGGTCGTGCTCCCGCGCCTTAAGAACGACCTGGTCGAGGTCATGCTGGCCTGCGCCAACTGCGAGCTCGATCAGATTGAGCTCGACTGGCGCGACGAGTGGGCCGTGGCCGTTGTCCTGACGAGTGCGGGCTATCCCGGCAGCTACGAGAAGGGCAAGGTCATCACCGGTATTGCCGATGCCGAGGCCATGGAGAACGTGACCGTGTACCACGCGGGCACTGCCGTGGTGGACGGCCAGCTCGTGACCAATGGTGGCCGCGTGCTTGCCGTGACCGCTCTGGGCGACACGTTCGAGAACGCTCGCAACCTTGCCTACGAGGCCTGCGAGAAGATTGATTTTGAGGGTAAGACCCTGCGCCACGACATCGGCCTGCGCGCGCTGCGCGGCCGCGACGCCTGGGATGCCTAAAATCCGAGAGGAATGAGACGGATGGACGAGAAGAACGAAGAGCTCGTGGACGCACAGATCGTCGAGGAGGACAGCCGCATGTATGGGCACGCCGAGGGCGAACCTGGTGGCGAGGTCGCTGACGAGCCGGCGCTGGTGCTGGGCGACGACGACCCGCACGATGCCGAGCTGCACGAGAAGATTCTTTCGGAGGAGTGCGCCTGGAAGGGCAAGATCCTCGACGTCCACCGTCTTGAGGTTGAGCTGCCCAACGGTCGCCGCAGTGCCCGCGATATCGTTCGCCATCCGGGTGCGGCGGCCGTTGTGGCGCTGACCGAGAGCGGCAAGATCGTACTGGTGCGTCAGTACCGCACCGCCATCGACCGCGTGACGGTCGAGATTCCCGCCGGCAAGCTCGACCCGGGCGAGGACCCACTCGATTGCGCTAAGCGCGAGCTACACGAGGAGACGGGCTTTAGGGCCGGTCGCATTCGCTTTTTGACGTCGATTGTCACGTCCTGCGGTTTTTGCGACGAGATCATTCACATCTACTTGGCTACCAAGCTGGAGTTTGATGCGCCCAGCCCCGACGATGACGAGTTTGTCAACGTTGACCTGGTGCCGCTGCACGAGCTGATCGACGCCGTGCTCGACGGCAAGATCGAAGACGCCAAGACCGTCGTGGGCGCCTTGGCCTGCGATAGCATCGCGCATCGCCTTGGGGGCGCGGAGCTCTAGGTTACGCGGTTTTACCAAACCGCGTAACGAGTCGACGCTGCAAACGCCCCTAAGCGGCAATCTGCCTTTCAATCGTCGCTCGCGTACCGAAGTACGCGTCGCTCCTCTTTCAAGGCACCTTGCTCGCTTAGGGACGTTTTCGCTGACGCTGCCAGAACATCGGCGTTATGCTTGTTGGGACGCTTTGTTTTCAGCCTGACCGGTTCAACCGGATTTCTCACGCTATTTATTTCTCTTCGAGGATTGCATGTTTAAAAGGTTTCTTTCGTACTACAAGCCCCAGATGGGGCTTTTTGTTGCCGATACTATTTGTGCCCTGGTGCTTGCCGCCATTGACCTGGCGTTTCCTATTATTCTGCGCAATCTGACCGGTGGGCTGTTTACTCAGGGTCAGGCTGCCATTATGCAGGCGCTCGGCATGATCGCGGTGGGCTTGGTGCTGATGTATGCCGTCCGCTGCGCTTGCCGCTACTTTGTGAGCTATTGGGGTCACGTGATGGGCGCGCGCATGGAGTCCAAGATGCGCGAGGACCTGTTCGACCAGTATGAGCGCTTTAGCTTTGCGTACTTCGACCGCAACAGCTCGGGCGACATGATGAGCCGCGTGGTCAACGACCTGTTCGATATCTGCGAGGCGGCGCATCACGTGCCCGAGTGGATCATCATCTGCGGCATCGAGATTATCGGCTCGTTTGTGATCCTCTTTACCATCGCCCCGATGCAGGCGCTCGCCATGGCCGTGGTGACGGCGGCGTTTGCGGTCATCATGTTTTGGCAGAACATGCGCATGCGCGAGGTCTTTAGCGACAACCGCAAAAAGATCAGCGGCATCAATGCGCAGCTGCAGGATTCGCTGGCGGGCATGCGCGTGGTCAAGAGCTTTGCCAATGAGGAGACCGAACGCTTCAAGTTCCGCGCCTCAAACAATCGCTATCTTTCGTCCAAGGAGAACATGTATCACGCCATGGGCGTCTATACCGCGACGTATGGCCTGCTCTCGGGTGTGCTCTATGTGATCGTGGTGCTACTGGGCGGCTGGCTGGTCGCCCAGGGACAGCTGCAGGCGGTCGATATGGCGACCTTTGCACTCTATATTTCGCTGTTCTGCACGCCGCTCGAGACACTCGTCAATTCGGCCGAAACGTATCAGAAGGCCATCGCCGGCTTTAAGCGCATGGACGAGGTGCTCTCGACCGCGCCGGATATCCAAGACAAGCCGGGCGCTACGGATCTGCAGGTGACTGCCGGCGCCGTGGAGTATCACGACGTGTGCTTTAACTACGAGGACGTTGAGCTGGGCGAGGGCGATGCCGAAGAGCGTCCCGTTATCGACCATATGAATCTGTCCATCAAGCCCGGGCAGACCATCGCTTTGGTTGGCCCTTCGGGCGGCGGCAAGTCCACGACCTGTTCGCTGCTGCCGCGCTTTTATGACGTGGCTGCCGGATCCATTAGCATCGACGGCCAGGACGTGCGCGATGTGACGCAGCAGAGCCTGCGCCGCGCCATCGGCCTGGTGCAGCAGGATGTCTATCTGTTTGACGGCACGATTGGCGAGAACATCGCCTACGGCAAGCCGGGCGCTACGGCAGGAGAGATCGCCGAGGCCGCCCGTCGCGCCAACATCGATGCCTTTATCGAGTCGCTTCCACAGGGTTATGACACGGTCGTGGGCGAGCGCGGCAGCCGTCTTTCGGGCGGACAGAAGCAGCGTGTTGCCATCGCGCGCGTGTTTCTCAAGAACCCCAAGATCCTTATTTTGGATGAGGCGACGAGTGCTTTGGATAACGAGAGCGAGGAGGCGGTGCAGGAGTCGCTCGAAGAGCTGGCACGCGGCCGCACCACGATTATCATCGCCCACCGTCTTTCGACCATTAAGCATGCCGATGAGATCGCGACCGTTGAGCATGGTCGCGTTGTGGAGCGTGGCACGCACGAGGAGCTTCTCGCCCGTGGCGGCACTTATGCCCGTTACTATCGAATGCAGTTCGAAGGTGCGCGTGCGCACGAGCTCGACTGATTGATATGACAGGAAGTTTATGGCTGACAAGAACCCTTTGACTCCGGAAGAAGTGACGGAGTTATTCTCCGAAATCGATGCATCCGGTGTCTTGGATCCCACGCTTGCCAAAAAGCGCACCGAGCGCATGCGTGAGAAGGAGGCTGCGGCCAAGCGCGGTGACAAAGCGGCGCTAGCGCAGCTGCGCAGCGAGGACCGCGCGAGCCAGGCAAAACATATCGACCCGCTGTCCGAGGACGACCCTTCGGGCTCGCAGGTGAGCCATACCATTACGAAGACTGCCATGGCCGTGGTCATTGGCATCTTGGTGCTGATTGTGGGCATGCAGATTGGCTACGGCGTGATGCGACGCCTGAACACCGCCAACCTGTCCGAGAGCGTTTCGGTGGATACCGTTTCGACGGCGCTGAAGGGCGGCCTTGAGTGGGGCAACGGCTTTACGCAGTTCCCGCTCGACTTTACCGTCGATGAAGCTGATGAGCGTACGGGCACGGTCGAGGTGACGGTGTTGGACACATCGTCTGCCAACGAGCTCGAGCTGCTGTCCAACGGGCAGATCCAGGCCGCTGCGCTTGCGACCAACGCGCTGCTCAACGACAAGATCGACCGCGTGGTGTATAACGTTCACGCCTATATCGACGAGGATAGCAACATTCAGCACGATTCCTTCTTTGGCATGTTTCCCGCGCGGGGTCATCAGAGCGCCATTTTGACGTTTGTGTGGACTAAGAGCTCATCCAACGCCACGAGTATCGACTGGAAGATGCGCATCGTAAGCATGGACGACACCATTGCCGAGCGCATTCAAAAACAGGTGAACTCGGTTTCGTCGCTGATCGAGGACCCGGTGGTGAGCCAGACCAAGATTGACGAGGAAAAGGCCGAACGTGACCTGGAGCATCGTCTGCATGGCCGCGAGATTTTCCGCGGCGGCAAGCCCGATCGCTCACCGTCCGATCTGCTGGAACAGGACAAGCAAAAGTAAGAGGCCATTATCCCGCGTGAGCCACAAGCCCACGCGGGATAATTTTTCTGGGACGGGGATTAAATAATCATTATGCATAGAAAGTCATAATTATCATTTCGTAAACATTTCGATGAAATTAACGCCATGAGGCATGCTTGCGGTTACAATACCGCGAGGCCTAACTACACACCTTTAAGCCGGTCCTGTGAGACCGGGAAGGAGAATTATGGCGAACAACCATACCGCGGGCGCTGCCGCCCGCACCTTCGCGCCCAGCGAGCTTTGCCAGCGTATGCTGGCCAAAACCAGCAAGGGCACCTGCGGTCCCTGTATCCTGTATCTTGAGGATGGGACCATTTTTTATGGACGTGCATGCGGCGCCGAGGGCACCGCGACCGGCGAAGTCTGCTTCAACACCTCGCTCGAGGGCTACTTTGAGGTCATGACCGACCCGAGTTATGCCGGCCAAATTGTAACCATGACCTATCCGCAGATCGGCAATTACGGTATCGACGAGACCGATGTCCAGTCGGCCTTCCCCGGCGACGCCGTGCGCCCTGCGAGCGCTCCGGCTATGCGCGGCATGATCGTTCGCGATATGTGCGCCACGCCTTCTAACTGGCGCTCGGCCGTCAGCGTGCCGGAGTACCTGCGCGCTCACGGCATCGTCGCTATCGAGGGTATCGACACCCGCGCTCTGGTGCGCCATCTGCGCGACAATGGTTCCAAGATGGGCATTATCTCGACCGAGATCTTCGACGTCGACGAGCTTGCCGAGCGCTTGTCCGCTGCGCCCACGTTGGTAGGCGAGAACCTGGTCAAGACCGTAAGTTGCCCCGCGCCTCACGAGTTTGTGGCCGCCGACCTGCCTGCCACGCATGACTTTGCGCTTGCGGCTGCCGCTCCTGCCCGTCACAAAGTGGTCGCCTACGACTGCGGTGTGAAGCGCGGCATTCTGGAGGGCCTGGTCCGCGCCGGCTGCGACCTTACCGTCGTGCCGTGGGATACGCCCGCGAGTGAGGTGCTCGACATGAATCCCGATGGCGTCTTTTTGTCCAACGGCCCCGGCGACCCCGACGCCGTGGTGGAGACCTACGAGCAGGTGCAGCAGCTGATCGGCAAGGTGCCGGTCTTTGGTATTTGTCTTGGTCACCAGATGATCAGCCTGGCCTGCGGCGCCCAAATGGAAAAGCTTAAATTCGGTCACCGTGGCGGTAACCAGCCGGTCATGAATCTGGTGAGCCGTCGCGTGGAGATCACCGCGCAAAACCACGGCTTTGGCCTGCTGTTCCCCAGCTTGGGCAAGCTTGTCCCCGAGCTTTCCGGCGGCGAGATCGAACATGCGGCCGACGGCGACCTGCGCGTCTGGGTGCGCCGCGGAATCGCGCCGGTCGTGATGAACGAGCGCTTCGGCCGCATTCGCCTGACGCACGTGAACCTCAACGACGGCACCGCCGAGGGCATCCAGCTGCTCGACGCCCCGTGCTTCTCGGTCCAGTACCACCCCGAGGCCTCGCCTGGCCCCACCGATGCCCACTATCTCTTTACCGCCTTTACGCGACTCATGGACGGCGAGGAGAACTACCTGGACATCGACACCGCGAAGGACCGCCTGGCTGGCTGGAATTTTGCCGACGATGGTTCCGCCGTTCTACCGAACGGCGGACCGGCCGACGCTGCGGCTGCATCTGGCACATCATCTTGCCGTTCTGCTTCGGACGCGCGGGCATAAGCCCAGCGCGCCCTCGCATCACGGCAACCTGATGCACCAGCTGCACCCTCGCTGACTTTTCCAAAACATTGAGTCAGCCTCTCTAGGAGGTTTTAAACATGCCGAAACGTACTGACATCAAGCGTATCCTCGTCATTGGTTCTGGCCCCATCGTTATCGGTCAGGCCTGTGAGTTCGACTACTCTGGCGCCCAGGCCTGCAAGGTGCTCAAGGAGGATGGCTTTGAGGTCATCCTGGTCAACTCCAACCCGGCGACCATCATGACCGACCCGGGCTTGGCCGACCGCACCTATGTCGAGCCCATCACCGCCGAGTTTATCGAGCGCGTGATCAAAAAGGAGCGCCCGGACGCGCTGCTGCCCACGCTGGGTGGCCAGACCGGTCTGAACGCCGCCGTCGAGCTGGCGAAAGACGGCACGCTGGACAAGTACGGCGTCGAGATGATCGGCTGCGACCTGGCCGCTATCGAGCGCGGCGAGGACCGTAAACTCTTTAACGAGGCCATGGCCGAGATCGGCCTGGAGGTCGCGCGCTCGGGCTATGCCTACAGCGTGGCCGACGCCGAGGCTATCGCCGAGCGCGTGGGATATCCCTGCGTACTGCGCCCGAGCTTTACCCTCGGTGGCGCCGGCGGCGGCATCGCGCATACCCACGAGGAGCTCGTCTCCATCGTGAGCCAGGGTCTGGAACTCTCGCCTGCCCACGAGGTGCTGGTCGAGGAGTCAATCGAGGGCTGGAAAGAGTATGAGATGGAGGTCATGCGTGACCACGCCGGCAACGGCATCATCGTGTGCTCCATCGAGAACCTCGACCCCATGGGCGTGCACACCGGCGACTCCATCACCGTGGCGCCGGCGCAGACGCTCTCCGACCTTGAGTATCAGCGCATGCGTGTCGCGTCGCTCGCCATTCTGGAGAAGATTGGCGTCGAGACCGGCGGCTCCAACGTGCAGTTTGCCGTGAACCCTCAGACCGGCCGCCTGATCGTCATCGAGATGAACCCGCGCGTGAGCCGTTCGTCCGCGCTGGCCTCCAAGGCCACGGGCTTCCCCATCGCTAAGGCCGCCGCGCGCCTGGCCGTGGGCTACACGCTCGACGAGATCGTCAACGACATTACCAAGGCAACGCCTGCCTGCTTTGAGCCCACGATTGACTACTGCGTGGTCAAGGTGCCGCGCTTTGCCTTCGAGAAGTTCAAGGGTACCGACCCCACGCTCACCACGCGCATGAAGGCCGTGGGCGAGATCATGGCGATCGGCCGCACCTTTGAGGAGGCCTTCGGCAAGGCCATGCGTTCGCTGGAGGACGGGCATCAGGGCATTTGTGCCGGTGGCAAGGAAGGTGCCGACAAGCTGAGCGACGATGAGCTCGCTCAGGCCGTGGCAACCCCGACCGAGCATCGCATCTTCTTTGTGGTCGAGGCCCTGCGCCGCAGCTGGGACGTTGCGCGTATCCATGCCATTTGCGGCATCGACCCGTGGTATCTCAACCGCATCAACGACATGGTGCAGGTCCAGGAGAGCATCCGCGGCCTGCGTGTGGAGGATATCGACGCCGATGCGATGCGCCTGCTCAAGCAGTACGGCACGAGTGACGCCGAGATTGCCGCGCTGACCGGCTCGGACGAGCGCTTTGTGCGCGCCTATCGCAAGGGTCTGGGCGTGGTTCCCAGCATGAAGACGGTCGATACCTGCGCGGCCGAGTTCTCAAGCGCCACGGAGTACCACTACAAGACGTACGAGAACATCTACCGCACGAGCCCGGATGCCAAGAAGTGCGTGGCTCCCGACGAGACCACGCCGGCGGACAAGCCCAAGGCGATGATCCTGGGCGCCGGCCCCAACCGCATTGGCCAGGGTATCGAGTTCGATTACTGCTGCGTGCACGCGAGCTACGCGCTGGCTGCCCGCGGCTTCGAGACCATCATGGTCAACTGCAATCCCGAGACCGTCTCGACCGACTATGACACGTCCGACCGTCTGTACTTTGAGCCGCTCACCTACGAGGACGTCATGGACGTTATCGATGTCGAGCGCCCCGACGGCGTCGTGGTGACGCTCGGTGGCCAGACCCCGCTTAAGCTGGCGCGCATGCTCGAGGAGAGCGGCGTGAACATCATGGGCACCAAGCCCGATGCCATCGACTTTGCCGAGGACCGCGAGCGCTTTGCCGCCCTGCTCGACAAGCTGGGCATTATGTATCCGCCGGCGGGCCAGGCAACCTCGTTTGAGGAGGCCGAGGCCGTGGCCGCGCACATCGGCTACCCGCTACTGGTGCGTCCGAGCTACGTGCTGGGCGGCCGCGGCATGATGATCGCCTACGATGCCGAGCATCTGCGCGATTACATGGCCGAGGCCGCGCGCATTAGCCCCGACTACCCGGTGTATCTGGACCGCTTCCTGGAGGGTGCAATCGAGTCGGACGTCGACGCCCTGTGCGACGGCGAGGAGGTCTACATCGGCGGTATCCTGGAGCATATTGAGGAGGCCGGTATTCACTCCGGCGACTCTGCGACCTGCATCCCTCCGTTTAGCTTTAGCGAGAGCCTGCAGGCGAAGCTCCGCGAGACCACGCGCCGCATCGCGATGGCGCTGGGCGTACGCGGCCTGGTCAACGTGCAGTATGCCATCAAGGGCGAGACCGTCTACGTGATCGAGGCCAACCCGCGTGCCAGCCGTACCGTGCCGTTTATCTCCAAGGCCACCGGCGTGCCGCTGGCCAAGTGCGCGGCGCGTATCATGGCGGGCGATTCCATCGCGAGCTTGGGCCTGCCGAGCGATGAGCGTCAGCTGGACTGGTTCTGCATGAAGGAAGCCGTTATGCCCTGGGGCCGTTTCCCGGGCGCCGACGTTATCCTGGGGCCCGAGATGAAGTCGACGGGCGAGGTCATGGGTATCGCCAAGAGCTATCCCGAGGCATACGCCAAGACGCAGCTGGCGATCGACTACAAGCTGCCCGACCCGAGCGCCGGCAAGGTATTCATCAGCGTGTGCGACCGCGACAAGCGCCACATCCTTTCGGTCGCCCGCATCCTGCGCTACCTGGGCTTTGACATCTGCTCTACCGAGGGTACGGCGCGCGTGCTGCGTGGAGGCAACGTGACGTGCGAGATCGTGGAGAAGATTAGCGGCCCGCACGACGGCGAGCGCCCCAACATCGGCGACCTCATCGCCGATGGCAAGATCGCGGTGATCATCAACACGCCGTACGGTCCGGGCTCGCGTGGCGACGGCTATCTGTTGCGCACCGAGGCTGTGCGCCGCGGCGTAACCTGTGTGACCGCGATGTCCGCTGCCAACACGTACGTGAGTGCCATCGAGGCCGTGCGCGAGGACCAGCAGGGTCACGGCAGCGCCAACGACATGGGCATGGACGTCATCGCCCTGCAGGACCTGCCGCAGCACACGGTGTAGCGTGACCTGTCCGGCCGGGGCGGGAGGGGCCGAGATTTCCCCCTTTCGCTCCGGCTGCAAGCAGAGTCGCTCAGGAGGAAACTCGGCCCCTCCCGCCCCGGCCTGCGGTGACTTGGCCGCACCGTGTGCTGCGGAAGGGGCTTTGCGCGATGACTAGGGCTGAATAAAAAGCGAGTGTGGGCGCCGTCGTTCGTTTGAACGACGGCGCCCGCGTTTTGGATTTATTGGGCTGTGGCGGTGAAGGTTGTTTTGTCGGCGGCGATGTGCACGTGCAACTTTGCCTGACCGTCGCAGCTGATGAGCACGCCTACCTCGAACGGGGTTCCCGTCTTGTCGTAAGTCGAACGCACGATGCGCATCGCCGCCTTACCGGTGTTCTGTCCCAAAAGGCGCGCCTCATGCTTGTCGAGGTTGACCGTCTCGTAGACGGCATCGACGCTTGCGGGCAGGATGCCGGTCTTTTCCGCGATGTAGGCGTAGAGCGAGCCATCCACGTCTTTGCGTGTGAGCTCGGGGCAAAGTGACACGGGGATATAGACGTAGTTGAGCTCCATGGGTTTGTCGTTGGCGAGACGCAGGCGGCGAATCTCCCAGACGGGTGTCCCTTCGGGCACTTTGAGCCCGGAGGCGATGCCGCGGACGGCCGGTATGCTTGAAAAGGCGAGAATCTGTGAGCTCGGAACCCGTCCCGCTTCGCGCATCCGCGCGCTGAAATTCAGGGCCAGGTCGATGCCGGGCGCTGAGGTTTGGGGCTTGATGAACGTGCCCTGCCCGCGTTTGCGCACCACGCGCCCCTCGATGACGAGATCTTGGAAGCAACGGCGCACGGTCGCGCGCGATAACTCCAGCCGCTCACAGATTTCGAGCTCGCGTGGCAGCGGCGTCTTGGTGTCGAACGCCTGGCTGGCGATAAGCAGGGCGATTCGATGTTTAAGTTGGACATAGAGCGGCGTATCACCGCTGCGATCGAAGGGTTCGGAGGCGAGAAACGAGATCATGTCCATGGGGTACCTCCATGTCGTGAGCATACGTGACATGGTCTGACACTGCGGGACAAACCGGTGATGTCAGGCCCGATTCTTGTCGGTATGTATGGTACATAAGGAACATAAAACATTTACCAGGCAATCTACCTGCTATTTTAAAAATAATTGGAAGAAAAAATAATTTAGGCACAAAAATAGTTGCTACCGTTAACCGATGAATAGTTGCCGTTCGCAACTATTTTCTTGTACCGAACATGCCCCGGCGCAACAATAATCTCGGCAAAAAGCAAAGCCGTGCGACACACGGCAGGTCGAGAGGAGACCGCATGCGGTATCTGGTAATGGTCAGTCACGGAACGCTCGCTCCCGGACTGCACAGTGTCCTCAAGATGCTCGGCAATGACGCCCCGAACATCTTGTCGACGAGTCTCGTGGACGGCATGGGCGCTGACGAATATGTCGAGAACGTCAAGGCGATGGTCGCTCCCGTTACCGCCGATGACGAGGTTGTCCTGCTCGGTGACATCCTGGGCGGATCGCCGCTCACCAATGCTATGAACACGATGGCCGAGAAGGGCTTGCTCGCCCACACCATTGCCTTCGGCGGTATGAATCTGCCCATGGCTATGACCGCCATGATGGGGCTTGCCACCATGGACCTGGATTCTCTCAAGCAGATGATGCTGCAGGAGGGCAAGAACGGTATGTCCGAGCTTGTGGTCCCGACCGATGACGCCGACGACGAGGACGACGACATCTAGGCAGCGCATCCGCCCAAATTTTCGTGATGGAGCGGGGGTTAAGAGGAAAGACCCCCGGTGATAAAGAAAGGGAGAACGCATGATTTCGTTCATCCGTATTGACGACCGTATGATCCATGGACAGACCGTTACCCGTTGGGCCCTCGAGTATCCCTGCGACGGTCTTATCGCCGTCAACGACGCCGCGGCGTCCAACCCCGTGCTCAAGGAGGCCTACAAGAGTGCCTCGGGCAAGAAGACGTTCGTGTGGACCAAGGAGCACTTTAAGGAGGTCTCCGAGAAGGTTCTCAAGTCCGACACCAAGTACTTCCTGATCACCAAGAACCCGCTCGACATGAAGGAACTTCTCGTCGATTTTGGCTTTAAGCCCGGCATGGACCGCATCATCGTCGGTCCCTGCAACGATCGTCCCGGCACCACCAAGCTCGGCAACAACCAGTCGATCACGCAGGAAGAGGCCCAGGCGCTCGAGGATCTCACCAACGCCGGCTACACGGTCGAGTTCGCCCTTATCAAGGAGAAGTCCATCGGTGAGTGGCCCAAGTTCCGCGGTCAGTTTGGCTTCTAGTTAGGCGCCAGCCGCATTTTGGTATCTACAGCCCTTGGTGAAAGGGGCTGAGGAATAAAGAAAGGGGAAAGCATGGCAATCAATGCATTCCAAGCCGCGCTGTTCGGCCTGTTCGCCTGCCTGGCATCACTGCCTGGCATGGGCGGCACGACGATCGGCAACTACACTCTGGGTCGTCCTCTGGTCGCCGGCCTCATCGTCGGCATCATCATGGGCGATATGCAGACGGGCATCCTCGTCGGCGCTGCCATCCAGGTTGTCTACATCGCTCTCGTGACCCCCGGCGGAACCGTCTCCGCCGACGTCCGCGCCGTGTCCTATATCGGTATCCCGCTGGCGATCCTCGCCATCAAGAACTCGGGCATCGATCCCGCCTCCGCTGAGGCTGCCGGCATGGCCGCATCCCTCGGTGCCGCCGTCGGCACGCTCGGCACTGTGCTCTTCTATGGCACCGCCACCATCAACCTGGTGTGGCAGGGCATGGGGTGGAAGTGGCTCGAGAAGGGCGATCTCCACAAGCTCTACCTGGTCAACAACGTTCTGCCTTGGATTGGTCACATCGTCTGCTCGTTCCTCCCGACGTTCATCATCACCATGGGCGGCACCGCCATGGTCGACCTCATGAAGACCTACATGCCCATGGACGGCATCGCGATGAAGACGCTGTTCACCGTCGGCTCGCTGCTGCCTACCGTCGGTATCGCCATCCTGCTCAAGCAGGTCATCTCTAAGCCCACGGACTTCCTCACGTTCTTCTTCGGCTTCACCCTGTCCGCTGTTATGGGGTGCAACCTGATTGCCGCTGCCGGCATCGGCTGCTTCTTCGCCCTGATCAACTATGAGATCGCTTCGCTCAAGATCGACCTCGCAAACGCTCCCAAGGCAGCTATCGCCTCGGGCTCCGATGATGAGGAAGAGGAGGACATCTAATGGCAGAGAAGAAGAAACTCTCTAAGAAAACGCTTGCCAAGTCGTTCCGCAACTGGTCCTATGGCAACCTGACTTGCTTCTCGCAGGAGCACATGCAGACCTTCGGTTACCTGTGCGCCATGCTTCCGATCGTCGAGGAGCTCTACGACACGCCCGAGGAGCAGAAGCAGGCCCTCCAGACCTACTCCGCGTTCTTCAACACCGAGCCGCAGATCGGCACCATGATCGTCGGCGTCACCGCCGGCCTCGAGGAGGCTCGCGCAAACGGCGAGGCCATCGATGACGACGCTATCAACGGCATCCGCGCCGGCCTCATGGGCCCGCTCGCCGGCCTTGGCGACTCGCTGATCGTCGGTACCCTGATCCCAATCCTGCTCGGTATCGCCCTCGGTCTCTCGACCGGCGGCTCCCCGCTCGGCGCTATCTTCTATATCGTCGTGTGGAACCTGCTCATGTTCCTCGGCATGCGCTTTGCCTACAACCAGGGCTATGAGCTCGGCGGCAAGGCAGTCGAGGCACTGGTCGGCCCCAAGGCCAAGGCTCTGCGTGATTCCATCGTGATGGTCGGTACCATGGTCATCGGTGCAGTCGGTGCTACCTGGGTCTCCATCACCTGCAGCCCCAACCTGGTGCTGCCCGGCGGCGGTAAGTTCCAGGACACTCTCGATGGCATCTATCCGCACCTGCTGCCGATGGTCTTCATCATCTTCTGCTGGTACATGATGACCAAGAAGAAGGTCAACCCCATCGTTATGATGCTGATTCTCGTCGTGATCGCATTCGTGGGCGTTGTTATTGGCTTCTTCGACCCGGCACTGAGCTACTAGTCATCATCCCCTGGCCCCCTGTAAGGCCGTGCGGCCTCAACCGCACGGCCTTCTGATTTTGCGCCGCCCTTCAAGGGCAATATGGCCAGCGACCTCCATCGCCTACACGACACCCGCTATATTGCTCTTGAAAGATGACGTATTCGAAAAACGATGTTCTTGCACATGATGCACGCTTTGCACGAGGAGGACCCATATGCACGAGAAACACGGACACGACCTTTCGCGCGACGACTTGATCCGCGAGGCAAAGATGCAGACCGATGCTATTCAGCGGCTCAACGTTTGGCTGCGTCTGGGCTATTCGCTCGTGGCTATTGGCTTTTTGGTGGGGATGTGGGGTATGCAGGGCGGCCCCGGCTGGGGCGTCCCCGCGGGCATCGTATGCTTGGTGGTGGGCACTCCGCTTTCGATTGTGCTTAAGGTTGGCACGACCAACGCCAAAAAGAATGTTGAGCGTATGCTCGAGGCCGCGGGTATCGACGTTGAGGAGCTTATGCGACGCAAGAAGGACGAGCAATAGACTTCAGCGTTGGGGTATCATAAATAATTGTTGCGAATGTTAACTAATGTACGGCAAATGACGGTTTTATGGCCCTTCTAGAGTTGCAAAGGACAATATCCCCAGTGGATTACGATGACGTCGCTCGAAAACTGATTGTGTACTCACGTTCCCTTGCCAAGGGATCCTTGAGTGCTGCCGGCGGCGCCAGTGTGGGCGAGGCACCGGTTTTACAGTATCTATCGGGTATTGACGGTGATGTTATTCCCTCCGAGATTGCCAAGAAGCTGAAATTCTCCCGTGCGCGCATGTCGCATATCTTGGATTCACTCGAGAGCAAGGGTTACGTTCAGCGCAGGACCGATCCAAACGATCGTCGGCGTGTGCTGGTGAGCATTACCGAGGAAGGCCGTGATTTCGCGGCGAAAAAAAATGCCGAGAGTGTGGCATCGCTCTCGAAGCAGCTCTCAGCGCTCGGCGAACACGATGCTCAGGAGCTCGTGCGCATCCTGAATAAAGCCTACAGCCTTACCTATGATGCCGACGACTACCTGGACAATCTATAAGGATAAAGACAGACATTTAGGTGCATCTTGAAATGCACCCGGGACAGTTGTGCCCATTGACTACCGTCAGCATCTCATTCCAAACCAAATCAGCCAACGTACGTCATGGCAATCCCCGGTAGGTCGAAGGTGCTCTGCGGCGGCCCGGTGTTTTCATCTGAACGACTTTGCGTAGCAACCGGAGTGAAGATGAAAACACCGGGCCGCCGCAGAGCACCCACAGACCGCAGGGACGGGAGCAGCTATACTACTCTCAGTAGTTAAGGGTCGCGGATTCGCTGCGTCACCGCTCTCAACAGGAGGTCTATGTTTATGGCAGATCAAAAGCCGGTTGTCGGGATCATCATGGGTTCCAAGTCCGATCTGGGCGTTATGGAAGGCTGCACCGCCGAGCTCGAGGCACTGGGTGTGCCCTATGAGCTCGTCATTGCGAGCGCGCACCGCACGCCGGCGAAGGTCCACGAGTGGGCTTCGACTGCCGCCGATCGCGGTATCAAAGTGATTATCGCCGCCGCCGGCAAGGCCGCTCACTTGGGTGGTGTCGTGGCTGCCTTTACGCCGCTGCCGGTTATCGGCGTGCCTATGAAGACGAGTGACCTGGGCGGCATGGATTCGCTGCTGTCGATGGTGCAGATGCCTTCGGGCGTGCCCGTGGCCTGCGTTGCCATCAACGGCGCCAAGAACGCCGCCATCTATGCCACACAGATTCTGGGTGCTTGCGACCCCGAGTACCGCAAGGTTATCGAGAAGATGAAGCAGGAGATGGCTGACGCCTAAGCGTTCCGCCGTTTCACCGCAGTATAAGGAGAGCCATGTCCGATTATCAGGGAAAACGATTCAAGGCTTCTCAGATTCCCGATCCGTCGAAGCCGGGTGCTGCCCGTGCGGCACAGCAGGGTCGGACATCCTCTCCTCAGCAGCCGCGCGCGCCGCGCCCCGTGACACCGGCGACGCATCGTCGACAGGACGCGCCGGCCGCATATCGTCCTTCGTCTTATAGCTCCGCTAAGAAGCCGCCCCGGTCTTCATCGCATGCCGCGCCGTCGGATTGCACCGAGCCGCCGCGCAAAAAGCGCCGCTCCATTATTCCCATTCTGCTCATCATCATCGGTATCGGTCTGATTGTCGCCGCCGCCGCTATTTTTATTAATGCCCAGATTGGCTATAAGCAGGCGAGCGATTCGTATCAGAAAATCGAGAAGCAATATGTAAGCGATAAGGACGCCAGCGGCGTGCCGATTATCGACTTTGATGCGCTTGCTCAGACGAACCCCGAGATTGTGGGTTGGATTTACGTGCCGGGAACCAACATCAACTATCCCGTGGTGCAGACCAACAACAACTCCAAATACCTCAACACGCTGTTCGACGGAACGGCTAACGCGTCCGGTGCCATTTTCCTGGATAGCGATGACACCGCGCCGGGAATGGTCGACCAGCAGACCACGATCTACGGCCACCATATGAACGACGGATCGATGTTCAACGTGATTTCGGACACCACTGATCAGGCGACGTTCGATAGCATCGAGTTTGTGTACTACATCACGCGCGATGCGACGTATAAGCTGCGTCCGCTGGCGACCAAGGTGGTCGAGGACACGTATGCCAAGGCGCGCACGACCAATTTTGAGGGCGACGACGGACTCAAGAACTACCTGTCCGAGATGCTCGACGGCGCTTCCGCCGTGGCGAGTGATGCTACCGATCGTGCCGCTTCGGCAACTAAGGTTGTAACGCTTGTGACCTGTCGTTCGCTGTCGCTGAGCAACACACGCGCCGTCATGGTGCTCACGCCGGTCGAGGAATAAGTTGTTCGAGAGTAGCTAAAAAGGCCCCGTCCCAAATTAGCTACTCGACGACGGTAAGGGAGAAATGATGCTCGAGAGTGGCAAATTGATGCCTTCGATTGATGCTTGGCTGTGTGAGGCCAAGGCCGATGCTTCGGCGGCAGGCTGCGGGATGTATCTGACGCATAACGGTGTGGTGCGTGCGACGCCCAAGGCCGAGGTGCGCGGAGTCGAGACCGATGGCGTGGCACCAGGCCACAGGGTGGGCGGCATGGTCTTTGACTACGACGCCGAAAAGGTACGGTCTGCTATCGGGGCCACGCGCGCGATGCCGGGTATCGGCTATGTGCGCGTGTGGCTGGCAAGCGGCGAGCTTGCCGTAGGTGACGACATCATGCTCGTGCTCATCGGCGGGGACATTCGCCCGCACGTGGTCGATGCGCTGCAGGCGCTCGTTGGCACCATCAAGAACGAATGCGTGAGTGAGGTCGAGCGCGAGGCGTAGAGGCTTGCGTCGATAGAAGTATCGTTTATAAAAATGCCCACCGGTACGTGTGATACCGGCGGGCATTTTGCGTTTTGGGCGCGGTGAGCGCTACACGCGCGTCGCATCCTTGGGGCTCATGGTCATGCTCTGGAAGCGGTTTTCCATGTACTCGTTATCGAAGTGCTCTCCGTAGAACTGTGCGACGGGAATGTCCGGCTCCGTGCCGTTAACGCGCTGGTACCAGTAGTCGAGCGACTGCAGCGTCATGACGCCGTCGACCAGCATGATAACGGTAAAGATGACGGTGGCCGAGTAGCGGCTCTTCCAGGGGATCTTGTTGATAAGCTTAAGCAGCCTCGGCAGCAGCAGCTTGATCCAGATGAGGCCGCCCAGGCCCCACAGGCAGGCGAAGCCCGTGCAGGTGCGTCCGCCCGTGAGGACCACGAGCGGATCGGGCAAACCGAACAGCGTTATGTGCGAGTAGCTCCACGAGACCACGCCAAACGCGGTCTGCATAAACCAGCCCACGAACACCTCAAAGCTGGCGCCGAGCAGGGCGCTCACCAGGAAAATGATGATGGGGTTCTTTTTGTAGAAGCGGTTAAGCACCATGGTCATGAGCACGGCGCCAAATCCGTAGATGGGACTGAAGGGACCAAACAGCATGCCGGCGCGGTTCTGGTAGACGCCCGGGTCGTCGACCGTCATGTGCCAGATGTCCTCGGCGATCAGGCCGAGCACGCAGCAGACAAAGAATACCCAGAACAGGTTGAAGTAGTTGAGCTTGATGTAGCCTTCGCCGGTTTCATCGCGGCCGAGCATGCCCTCGGCGGCGGCGTCGCGGTCGAGCATCTCCTGCAGGCGGCGCTGCAGTTCGCGCTCCTGACGAAGCGTGGGGTCGACGGTTGCCGAAAGTGCAACGAGGATGCCGAGCTGGATCGCGGGACGCAGCAGGAAGGGCCCGATGCCCTGGAGCATCACGTCGACCAAAAGCTCGACGACGGTGAATGCAATAAGGATGTAGGACAGGCGGGCGGCGTTGCGGCGCTGGTTTTTGATAAGGTCCAGGCCAAAGATGATTAGGATGACGGCACTTGCCGCAGAGAGCATGATGCCGGCGACGATAAGGCCGACTGCGACGAGCGTGTTGTCGCCGAGCTTTTCGGTGGCGTTGCCGTTAACAAGTGCCGTGATGACCTGCCACATAAAGGCAGCGACCGACGGGAGCGTGCCCACGCCGGAAAGGATGCACAGGACAGCGTACACCTTAATGATGAGGGGGATCTTCTTGACCTCCGTGGCGCTGGGGACGCTGGGGTCGAGTTCGTTTCGATCCATACAGAACCTTTCTCGCTTTGTTGTAGGTTATAAGGATACGCCGCCGACCTGCCAAAAGACAGGACGAACGTCCCAATTGCAACTTTGTAATCCCCAACGGCGGACGCGGCGGCCATCTGGGGGCGCGGGCACTTACGCTGGACAGACCGATAAAATGTTTGGC
>CALBOJ010000070.1 GCA_937896835.1 uncultured Collinsella sp. | reverse complement strand
GGGCCTCGGCGCGCAGGGCCGCGAGCAGGCCGCCTTTCTCACCCGTCATGCCGCCACCTCCCCGCGCGCTCGTCGCCCTTCCCGGCAGAAGCTCATGAAGAGTTCCTCGAGGTCCTGCCCGGGCCGAAGCGCATCCTCGTAGGCGAGGCGCCCCCCGCAGATGATGCCGATGGTGTCCGCCATCTGCTGCACCTCGGAGAGGATGTGGCTCGAGACGATCACCGTCGTACCCGCCGCCGCGAAGCCGCGGATCTGGTCGCGCAGCTCCTCGATGCCGATGGGGTCGAGGCCGTTGGTGGGCTCGTCGAGCACGAGCAGGCGTGGCCGGGCGATCAGCGCCAGCGCGAGCCCCAGGCGCTGCCGCATGCCCATCGAGAAGCGCCCGGCGCGCTTCTTCCCGGTGTCCGCGAGGTCCACGGCGGCGAGCACCTCATCTATGCGGCTCTCGGGAAGGCCCAGCAGCGTGGTGCGCACGCGCAGGTTCTCGCGCGCGGTGAGGTTGGGGTAGAGCGGCGCCTCCTCGATGAGGCTGCCGATTGCGTAGAGGTCCTCGCGGCGCCAGGCGTGCCCGGCAAAGAGGATCTCCCCGGCCGTCGGCCGCAGCATCCCGCAGATCATCTTGAGCGTTGTCGACTTGCCGGCGCCGTTGGGACCGAGCAGCCCGTACACCTCGCCCTCGCGGATATGAAGGCTCACATCGGCCACGGCGTCCTGCGCCTGGTCGCCGCGGCCGAAGCGCTTGGTGAGCCCGCGCGTCTCGAGCATGTAACCCATGGGTTTATCCTTTCTCTTCCGGGCGCGCGGGCCGAGTCGCCGTGCCCGCGCGCCTTACCTTTCGGGTTCACCATCCATGGTAGGGCGCGTTTCTAACGAAGCCATAACGGCCGTTGGGCTCTTTTGGCGCCAGCCCTTCTCGACCCGCACGCCACTCATGGTATGTTTATCGTGATAATAAGGACGGAGGTGCCCGTGGCACGCAATAAGTACCCGGAGGAGACGGTCGAGAAGATTCTCGACGTTGCCGAGCGGCTCTTCGTGGAGCGCGGCTACGAGCACACCACGATGATCTGAAGAGCAATACGCTAAATCGAAAAAGGCAAACCCTGGAGACGTGATTTTTGCCATACGAGCGAGAATATCGAAGATGTCTGCACACCATTGGCGTGGGAAGGCGAACAGCCGGTTGCAATCAGCGGACACTCTTGCGCGTATGCGACTGAAAGCATTATCCCGAGACACCTAGCATATTTAGCTACTGCTCAGGACTTTCAGATATCCAAACGAAAGGCGGCGAAAGGGGCAAAGGTAATCGAAGTCGCGCCTGTGGACTTAGCGAGAGTCGAGATTCCCGCCCCATCCATCGCCACCCAGCGGAAGGTCGTCGATATCCTCGACCGCTTCGACACCCTAACGAAATCGCTCACCGACGGTATCCCCACCGAAATCGAGGCGCGACGTCAGCAATACGAATATTACGGCGACCGCCTACTCGACTTCCCGCGCAAGGCAGGCGCCATGCGCAGCATGCTCTGGATCTTGGACATCGGCTCGATGTCGGCGTAGACGTTGAGCGTGACCATGGCGTTTCCCTCCATGCCGAGAGGCTGTATAAGCCGCCGTGGCGGGCGACGATTCGTGCCCTCCCAAAAAAACATGCGTAAGATCGAGCGGAGGCTGAGCCTGCCGAATCGGAGCAATGGCACCCGAAAAAGCGCTGGAAAACTCACCATTTCGCGCGGCGCTGATGGCACGGAGGCGGGTGTTGGGAAGACGACAGGCCGGATTTATCGCGTCGAGTTGGCCGTCTGCAATCTGAATCGTTCGGCGGTTTGTTTTGTTATGGCCGATGCCGCACGAAACGTACCGAAATATGTGCGCATAGGTGCGGCCCGTCTCTATACCTTGGCTTTCGGTTGCCAACTGATTTGCGATCAGCCTGAAATAAGGCGACGATCGGGATCCTCTAACTCGGATTTCCCGCTCGGTTCCTAAGGCGCTTAGAGCCGGCTCATAAGGGCGAAAACAAAGCCACCCGCGACGATTCTTTCAGTCATCGCTCTTGTGCATCCCTCATGACCCGCGGAAATGCAAGACGTTAAAGCCACTGGCTACGATTCACTTTGCCAAACGGGTGTCGAAGAGGATAGTCGGCTGTTTTGGCGTTCATATCGGACGTTTCAGGGCCTCTAAACCAACCCGTTTTTGTCCCCGGGACAAAAATGAAACTGCGGGCTCGTGGTTTCGAAATAGTTTGCGGTTTTGTCCCAGAATTTGTCCCAAACGCCTACGCGAAGTCACGCGGCGGGATTCGGCGGCAAGACAGTCAAGCCCAACAGCCCAACTGGAGTTGACTGGAATGACACCACAGCAAACGGGCGTGAAAGAGTGGGAATAATACCCGAAAGGCCAAAAAGTCTTGAAAATGCTGGACTTTTGCGTTACGGAATTGCCCCGTGACAACAAAATGACAACATTTTAGATTATTCAAGAATAAAGAGCTATCTGATTTCTGTTAGAGAAGTCAGATAGCTCTTTTTGTTTTACTCAGATTTAGTCATTCTTTAGCCGGTCTTCGAACGCCTCCACCAGCGCATCGCTGAATTGCTGGGACGGCACTTTCACATAGCCGGATGTTTCATCATATTTCGGGTAGTTATAACGCCACTTGTCATAGTCTTCCCGGTTGATTTCGCCGTTGTGATATTTTTCTGCTTGTTCCACCCACGCAGTGAGCATTTAGCATGGATAACATCCATAGGCAATGACATGGATAAAATCAGCGGTAATACCGGTTTCTCTTTCATGAAAGTGTCGTTCATCATTTTTCCTCCCTGGAACACGTTATGAGATA
>CALBOJ010000069.1 GCA_937896835.1 uncultured Collinsella sp. | reverse complement strand
AATTAATCGATATCATGAATAGCGCTCGTATGTCGCAATTCGGGTATCTCATACCGCGGCACAGTCTTGACTGTGCTCGCGATCAGATGCTCCTCACTCATTTATAAGTGAATTCTTCTTGTTTGGATCGGATGAATGATTGCTATCATTCTCTGTTTAATCGCAGAAAAGAATCGAGTCTGGAAGATTCGGATCTTCCATCTCTCTCCTATCGCTATGCGGCTCTCAAGGTACGCGGGTGCGACCCCGGGGACCGGGTGCTGCGGGGACTTCCGGGCGACATCCACCGGACGGGCTCCTGCCCTCTATTCGAGTTAAGTTGATCTCTCTAGAAGATTTATCTCCCTAGAAAGGAGGTGATCCAGCCGCACCTTCCGGTACGGCTACCTTGTTACGACTTCACCCCCCTCACCCTCCACACCTTCGGCGCCTCCCCCCTTGCGGTTGGGCCGGCGACTTCGGGTGCAGACGACTCGGGTGGTGTGACGGGCGGTGTGTACAAGGCCCGGGAACGCATTCACCGCGGCATGCTGATCCGCGATTACTAGCAACTCCGACTTCATGGGGGCGGGTTGCAGCCCCCAATCCGAACTGGGGCCGGCTTTCCGGGATCCGCTCCCCCTCGCGGGGTGGCATCCCTCTGTACCGGCCATTGTAGCACGTGTGCAGCCCAGGGCATAAGGGGCATGATGACTTGACGTCGTCCCCGCCCTCCTCCGCCTTGACGGCGGCGGTCCCGCGTGGGTTCCCGGCATCACCCGATGGCAACACGCGGCGGGGGTTGCGCTCGTTGCGGGACTTAACCCAACATCTCACGACACGAGCTGACGACAGCCATGCACCACCTGTATGGGCTCCTCTCGGCCACGGGGTCTCCCCCGCTTCACCCATATGTCAAGCCCTGGTAAGGTTCTTCGCGTTGCTTCGAATTAAGCCACATGCTCCGCTGCTTGTGCGGGCCCCCGTCAATTCCTTTGAGTTTTAGCCTTGCGGCCGTACTCCCCAGGCGGGACGCTTAATGCGTTGGCTGCGGCACGGGGGGATCGTCCCCCCACACCTAGCGTCCATCGTTTACGGCTGGGACTACCAGGGTATCTAATCCTGTTCGCTCCCCCAGCTTTCGCGCCTCAGCGTCGGTCTCGGCCCAGAGGGCCGCCTTCGCCACCGGTGTTCCACCCGATATCTGCGCATTCCACCGCTACACCGGGTGTTCCACCCTCCCCTACCGGACCCAAGCCGCGGAGGTTCCGGGGGCTTCGGGGGGTTGAGCCCCCCGCTTCGACCCCCGGCCTGCCGGGCCGCCTACGCGCGCTTTACGCCCAATGAATCCGGATAACGCTCGCCCCCTACGTATTACCGCGGCTGCTGGCACGTAGTTAGCCGGGGCTTCTTCTGCAGGTACAGTCTTGACTCTTCCCTGCTGAAAGCGGTTTACGACCCGAAGGCCTCCGTCCCGCACGCGGCGTCGCTGCGTCAGGGTTCCCCCCATTGCGCAAGATTCCCCACTGCTGCCTCCCGTAGGAGTCTGGGCCGTGTCTCAGTCCCAATCTGGCCGGTCGGTCTCTCAACCCGGCTACCCGTTGTCGGCACGGTGGGCCGTCACCCCGCCGTCTACCTGATGGGCCGCGGAGCCATCCCCTCCCGTCGGGGCTTTAGCCGGGGTGCCATGCGGCACCCCGGGGTATCCGGTATTACCCGTCCTTTCGGGCGGCTATCCCGGGGGAGGGGGCAGGTTCTCCACGTGTTACTCAGCCGTTCGCCACTCGCTTCCACCCGGAGGTGGGTGCCGTTCGACTTGCATGTGTTAGGCGCGCCGCCAGCGTTCATCCTGAGCCAGGATCGAACTCTCCGTCCAAAATATTTGGGCTTCGAGCCCGTCCGGTCCTCTCAGTTCATCGCTGATCGGTTCCGTTCGATTCATATGGTTTTAGTATAGGAAAAGGAATTTCTCGGGGCCGCCTCTCGGCGGCCTTGCGAAAAACAAATCCAAGTTAGACCATTTCAAATGGTTCGATGTCTGCCCGGATGCGACACTGAATGTGTCCATCCTCGCAGTATCCGGTTCTCAAGGTGCACGCTGTGCGGCTGATCCGGTCCGACCGGGCCGCGCGGCAAGGAGATATATTGCCAGACCGGAGGGGCGCCGGGGGCGGGAATCTGGGCGTACACATTTCCTACACATATTAAAACCCTGCTTACGTTTGCCAGCCGTTCTCTACCGCTCACCGAGGGCCTCTTTATAGTGAAGCGTCATATGGCTAAAGCTGATAGGCTCCCTTAGCCAAGGCACAGCCGGCATCGAGCAACTCATCGCGCTCCTCCACCGAGAACCCCTCGGCGTATACGCGAACCACCGGTTCGGTCCCGCTGGGGCGGATCAGCAGCCAGGTGTCATCCTCGAATGCCAAACGTAAACCATCCATATGGCTTACAGCCTGCGGCGCCTTGCCGCAAATCGATTTAGGATTCATGCCAGGAAGCAGCGTTCGCAGCGATTCGGCGTCTTCGGCCTCAAGGCGCAAATCGCGACGCCCATAGCTCGTCTTACCAAAACTGGCCTCGAGCTGATCGACCAAAACGCCCAAAGGCGCGCCCGTCTTTGCCATAAGCTCACACAGAATCAGACAAGCAAGGATTCCATCACGCTCAGGCATATGCGCGGCGATGCCGATACCGCCGGCCTCCTCGCCTCCCATGAGGACGCCGCCCTTCTTCATCTCTGCAGCTATATATTTGAAACCGACCGGCTTAACGGTCACACGACAGCCAAGCGCCTCGGCAATGCGACGCACGAGCGTCGAGCACGAGAGATTGACGACGACACGCCCCTCCAAATTGCGGAATTGAACGAGGTCGCCCAAAACAAGCGCCATGATTTGATGTGGATGAATATATCTACCGCGTTCGTCGACCGCACCGATACGGTCGGCATCGCCGTCGGTCACCAGGCCTGCGCACGCCCCGTCCTCGACAACCGCACGCTCGCAAGCGTCCACCCACGGCTCAACAGGGTCGGGGCAAATGTCCTCTTGATCGGACGACTGTCCGGCATGAATCTCGTGCACCTCGACGCCTAGCTCCCGCAGCAGGTCGGCAAGATATCCCTGGGCCGCGCCGCCCATGGGGTCAACTACCACACGCAGGTGAGCGGCTCGAATGGCCTCGGCATCGACAAACGATGCCACCGCCTGCATATAGTCAGGAATAATATCCGCGGTGCGATAGCGTTCCTCGATCCCCATCGGCTCGGGGGCCATAGTCTCTTCGAGCTCTTCGATGACATCCTGATTGGCCGTCGAGCCATCTCCCATGCGCAGCTTAAGGCACAGATACCCCTGCGGATGATGGGATCCCGTCACCATGAGCGCACCGCAGGCCTCGCCGTCATACGCCGCCGCCCACGTAAGGGCGGGGGTCGGAACAGGCCGAGATGCGAGCACTGCGTCCAATCCGTGAGCGGCAAGCACGCCTGCCGCAAGCTCAGCGAACTCGCGCGCTAAGGGCCGAGTGTCGAACCCTATATATACCGTTTTGCCCGGATTGGTCTTTTGCCACAACTCGCCGACGGCATCGGCGATACGGGCAACGTTATCGGCAGTGAAGTCCTCATCGACGCGAGCGCGCCAACCGTCAGTTCCAAAATGAATTATCGCGCACACGCGCAGACACCTCGCAGTGTTTGGATCATGGTACGCATGAGGTATACCCGCAGCACGCACCCGGCAACCTGCCGGTACCAGCATTCACCATTTGGGCAAATGCTGCCGAGGACATGCAGGCAATAAAAAAACCGCCCCGTATGGAGCGGTTTTGCCCTTTATATATCGAGCGCCTCGGCCATCGCTGCCGTAGTGATTGCCGTGGTTCCACAGCAACTGCCCACCATTGCGGCACCGGCATGTCTCCATTCGATGCATGCGCGCGCGAAAGCTTCGGGGTTCTCGTGCCATACGGGGCCATCCTGAGTCTGGACCGGATCGCCTACGTTGGGACGCACCGTGACGGGAGTAGTCGCCGATGCAACCATCCTGGGCACCGCCGCGTTCGCGGCCGCAAGCGAACAGCAATTAACACCAACCGAGTTTGCGCCGTGTTTTTCGGCGTACAAAACGGCTGCCTCGATGTTGAGGCCATCGCCCAACAGGTCGCCTTTATCGTCAACGACAAAACTCACCAGAACAGGCATGCCGTCGGCGGCATCTCGGGCGCCGGCAAGCATGGGCTGCAGATTACGGATAGACGTCACCGTCTCGATCAGCAGACCGTCAACGCCGGCGTTGAGCAAGGCGTGCGCCTGTTCGCGCGCAATGCCTCGGATCTCACGAAACTCGGCAGAGTCCTCGGCAAACCACTCAATACCGATCGGGCCCATCGAGCCCAGCAGCAGCTGAGGGTGCGCCTGGCGAGCATCGTCGACGGCCCCGCGATTGACCTCCGCCACGGACGGCGAAATCTGGTCGTGCTTGAGGGCATAGCTCGATGCCTGAAAGGTGTTGGTAATGAGCACCTGCGCGCCGGCGGCGACATACAAGCGATGGATGCGAGAAACGGTCTGCGGCTCTGCCAGATTCCAAAACGCCGGTGGAATGTCGGCGGCATCGTACTCACTCAACAAGACACTGCCCATGGGGCCCTGCGCCAACAAGGTCTCGCTCGACAAGCGGCGCGTAAGTTCCTCGGCACCAAAGCGGTTGTAATAACTCGTATCCATATATATCCCGCTATTCCTCGACGCTGATTCCCTGCTTTTCGAGATAGGCGAGCCAGCGGTTCATCGTGTCCTCGGATAGCGCATGCTCCATCATGCAGGCCTCGGAATCGGCACGCTCAAATTCGACGCCGAGCTCCTGAACCAAAAACGTGCGGATGAGGCGATGACGGTACCAGATAGCCGTGCCAACCTCGCGGCCGCGATCGGTCAGGACCACCTTGCCGTAGTGCGATTGCTCGACAAGCTCGGATGCCTTGAGCGCCGAAACCGCTTTATTGACCGATGCCTTGGAGACGCCAAGGCGCTGCGCGATGTCGACCGATCGCACGCCGTTGGTTTCCCCCTCTTCGCTTTCAATGCGAACCATGCACTCCAAGTAGTCTTCGTTCGCCACCGTCAGATGTAGTTCGCGCGAGCTATTTGTCGTATCCATGATCTTCCGTCCCTTCTGCATTCAATGGCTGATTCTACCCCATCCAAGCGTCGTGGTATGCCGTGGCATACCGTGCTAGAGTTCTTGTTGCACACGACGACCAAGATTGGAGCGGTCTTTATGGAAAACACCACCACGAGCCCCGATGTTCTCGAGCGCTTTTTGCGCTACGTCCAGATCAACACGCAGTCCGAGGATGCAAACTGCGACCAGGTACCCTCGAGCGCCGTTCAGTTTGACCTTGCCAACGTGCTGGCTGAAGAGCTGCGCGAGCTTGGTGCGGAAGATGCCCACGTGACCGAGCACGCCTATGTCTGCGCGCATATCCCCGCAAGTGCGGGCGCTGAGGACAAGCCCGCCCTGGGCCTGATCGCCCATCTCGACACTACCGAAGTTGCACCGGGCGCCGGCGTGAAGCCGCACATCGTACACTACGAAGGCGACGATCTGGTCTGCGGCACGGTTGACGGTAAGCCCGTTGCCATGAGTACCGCCAAGCTTCCCGCCCTGAACGACCTCGCGGGTGAGGACTTGGTCTGCAGCGATGGCACCACGCTGCTGGGCGCAGACGACAAGGCGGGCGTCGCCGAGATCATGTCGCTTGTCGCGCGTATCGCTCAGGACCCTTCTCTGCCCCATCCCGCACTCGGCATTTGCTTCTGCCCTGACGAGGAGATCGGCCACGGAGCCGAGCTGTTGGATATCGATGCCTTTGGCTGCAAGTACGCCTACACGGTCGACGGCGGCCCCATCGGCGAGCTGGAGTGGGAGTGCTTTAACGCCGCCGAAGCGACCGTCCGCTTTGAGGGCCAGTCCATCCACCCGGGCGACGCTAAGGGCCGTATGGTCAACGCAGGCAATCTGTTCTGCGACTTCAACGCGTTGCTCCCCTACGTGCAGCGCCCGGAGTATACGGAAGGCTACGAGGGCTTTTATCACCTTGAGGGTGTATCTGCGACCGTCGATCACGCCACAGCGCGCTATATCGTCCGCGACCATGACGCCGCCAAGTTCCAGCAGAAACTCGACCTTATTGATGCCGCCGCCTCGATGCTCAACCAGCGTCTGGGTGAGGAGCGCGTGACGGTCGAGATTAAGCAGCAGTATCGAAATATGGCCGAGATCGTTCGTGACTATCCCGAGCTTATTGATGTTGCCAAGGAAGCCTACCTTGCCTGCGGCGTTGAGCCCCAAGTGCTGCCGATTCGTGGCGGCACCGACGGCGCGCAGCTGTCGTTCCGCGGTCTGCCCTGCCCCAACCTTTCCACCGGCGGCTATTGCTACCACGGCGTCAACGAGTTTGTCCCGGTCAGTTCGCTCGTCAAGATGACCGACGTGCTCCAGGAGCTCGTCGCCCGCTTTGCATAGGGAAATCGAACAATCTAGGTAAGCAAAACCGCCCCGTCCTCAAAACCGAGAACGGGGCGGTTTTTGGTGCAAGGGGAGTAGTCAGCACCGCAGGTTGAGCCAACTTCAGCGAGCGACGTCCAAGGCGAA
>CALBOJ010000068.1 GCA_937896835.1 uncultured Collinsella sp. | reverse complement strand
TGAGCGCCTTGCAGCGAGCCGCCACCTCGGCGCCCTCCGGCGTAAAGCGGCGGAAGGTGCAGCTCAGGACAAAGCCCACGATCGTGACGGGGATCGAGATCATAGCGGCACCGACGTTGGCGTCCGCAAAGTCGGTATAGATCAGAGAGCCCAGAATGCCAAAGACGATGATGATACCGATAACCAAGCCGGCAACCAGGGCGATGGTGCCGTCCGATGCAATAAGCTCGCGCGCCTCCAGCTTGCCCTTAACTGCGCTCTGATAGTCCTCGAGCTTGTCGCCAACAGATGTGGTGCGCTCGCTAGCGTACTCCTCCAGCTCGCTAAACGTGCGCGAACGGACTCCGTCCTTATCGGGCTTAACGCCGGCGAAGAAGACCTTGAGCACATCGCGATCGATGCCGTCCTTCTTGGCAGCCTTCCAGGCCTCGTCGGTCACTGTGATGCGATACGTCTGCTCCTCTTTTTCGCGACGGAGCAGACCCTTCTTCTTGGTCTCGGTCGCTTCTTCCAGCTTGATCACGCGGTCGTCGGTGAGCTTCATAAGCGTGGCGATATATGCCTGATCGGGCACGTCGTTCCAGCTCATGAGAGCTGCAAGCACAGCGGGATGGTCGGCCGAGGGCACATCGCGGAAGTACTCGTCCTGGAAGAGCGGCTTGGGCTTGGGCCTGCGCAGCTTAAGCATCACGATCACACCGGTATAGGCAACCGCCACGACAACACACACCACGGCAATCGCGCCGGCAACCGCACGCGCGTGCTCACGGCGAGCGTTGGCCTCGTCGGCCCATTCCTTCTCTTCGCTCAGGATCGTCGACATGCGCTTTTCGCCCGAGACGGCAAGCTGCGGCACCCAGTCGCTGGGGAAGGCGATGCGTGCCTCGGCGAATTCGCCCTCATGCACGCAGGGAATGGTATAGGTGACCATGGGCTCGTCCGCATCGAGCGACACGTCGCCCGTCAGTGGGCCGTGGCCCCATGCGCGGAAGTTATCGCCCTTGACGGCAGCCGTCCCGGCAGCGGCATTTGCAAAGTAGACTTCCATCTCGACGTCATCGGAGTCCGCAGACCAGCCGTCACCCACAAATTTCCAGTAGAGCTCGGCGGTATCGGCCCAGTTCATAACCGCACCGGTCATGGAATAACTCACGTAGTAGATTGCGCTGTCGCCGCTCTCGTGAGGGCTGAACACCTTAATCTTTACGCCGTCGTCGGACTGCTCCACCGTGTAAACGCCGTCGTCGCCTTTATTTGCGCTGTCGACCTTGTTAAACGCAGTGTCGTCTTCCTCGACGCTCAGCACATTGACGACCACCGAGCCGCCTTGCTGGTTAGAGCCTGTATTGATATCCCAATACACGCCGTTAATGTCATCGTCGAAATCAAACTGGCGTCCCTCGACAACGGTCAGCGAGCCATCGGCCTCAACCGTGGCACCGATATAGGTTTGGCTCATGGAGTAGCCGTCGGCGTGCGCGACGGCAGGCAGCAGCAACAACGCAAGCGCGACGAGTGCGCAGACGGAAGCGAACCGCGCAAACAGGCGGCGCTGCCAACAGGGCTGGGCAACGGGGGCGTTCATAGGCACATCCTTTGTCTGTGGTACCAGTAGCGTCATTGTCCCACGTTTGCGGGTTCATGTGACGAACATCTAGGCCAGCGGAGCGTCAAAACGGGACAAAAGTCACGCCCGCGGCCGGCACCTGGGGACGTTCCTTATCTGTCGGCAATCTGGGACACTCCTTGGCATAGCCCGCTCCGGCAATAGATACCACTTCATAGCTCCATCACAGGTGTAGCGGCTTTGTGTGGGCGCGGCATGAGCCGATTAAGCCGGCGAGCGAGGGGCATAAAGCAGTTGAGCGAAAACGGTTTGCCCCTTTGCCGTTCGCTCGAGGATCATGTCCCCCTTTTCCGCGGAAACCCCGGCAGTTGCGAAGAGCTGCCGGGGTTTCTGTCGTTTGAGGGCTAGATTGATTGACGACGATTAAGGTGCCGAGCCGGTGGTCCGGCACGCGCAACGCGCGGCCTCAGCAACTTGCAGGCCACGGCAGCGTCTCCCCCACCGCGCCCCGCGCTATACTCGTCCGCATGGACATCAACGCACGCAACATAGCAACACCCGCCGCCGACGCGCCAACGACGCCGGCCGCTCCCGCGCCCGTCGTGGGGCGCTTCGCCCCGTCGCCCTCGGGCCGTATGCACCTGGGCAACGTGTTCAGCTGCCTGTGCGCATGGCTTTCGGCCCGCAGCCAGGGCGGCAGCATCGTGTTACGCATTGAGGACCTGGACGATCGCTGCAAGCGCCCGGAACTTGCCGCCCAATTGATTGACGACCTGGCCTGGCTGGGGCTGGAGTGGGACGAAGGCCCCTACTACCAGCACGACCGCCTGGACCTGTACGAGAGCGCCTTGCGCCGGCTGAAAGACGCCGGCCTCACCTATCCCTGCTTTTGCACACGCGCCGAGCTCCACGCCGCGAGTGCACCGCACGCGAGCGACGGCACGCCCATCTACCGTGGCGCCTGCCGAAGTCTTTCGGCCGAGGAGGTGGCCCGCCGCAGCGCCCTGCGCGCCCCGGCCACACGTCTGCGCGTGCCCACCGTCGACGACCTCGCAGACGACGTGATCGAATTTGTGGATCGCACGTACGGCGCCCAATGCGAGGCGCTCGCCACCGAGTGCGGCGACTTTTTGGTCCGCCGCAGCGACGGCGTGTTTGCCTATCAGCTAGCCGTGGTGGTCGACGACGCCGCCATGGGCGTCACCGAGGTCGTGCGCGGATGCGACCTGCTGGGGTCCACGCCGCGCCAGATCTATCTGCAGCACCTGTTGGGACTGCCCACGCCGCACTACGCACACATTCCGCTGCTCATGGCACCGGACGGCCGCCGCCTTTCCAAACGAGACCGCGATCTGGACCTGGGCGAACTCCGCGCCCGCTTTGGCACGCCCGAAGCGCTGCTGGGCTGGCTCGCCGGACAAACAGGCATCGCGCCGGACACCACGCCGCGCTCTGCCGAGCGGCTGGTCGAGCACTTTAGCTGGGACGTCATCCGCGCGCACCGAGAGAACATCACTGTAACGGTCGAGTAGCCAGCCACCCCGCCTCTACGCAACATCCCAGGACTGGAGTTCGTCGCCCAAGCGAACGATGCAGTCGTAGAGCACGGCGTGGCGCTCGGCCGGGTTGGCATCCCGATGGAAATGCCCGTAATACCAGCACTTGTAATCCAAGCGGTCTTCCAGCTCATCGAAAAATGCCGTAAGCCGATCAACGGCGGGGTAATTCCAGCCGGGTGCCGGATAAAGCGTGGGCGAAAGCATGCGCGTAGAGCAGGTGTGGGTGACCACGTAGTCGACCTTCCAACCCACGCTGTCGAGCTTTGCCCGCGCCTCCTCAAAGTTGCGCTCGTCCGGCAGTTCCTGCGGCCACCAGCTGGAATAGGGAATGCGGTATTCTTTGTCCACGCTCGTGGCGCCGCCCATGGTAAAGATCGTTGAGCCGTCGAGCTCAAAAACCTCGCCGCGCGTCAGGCGCCGTATGGGGGAGGTATCCGACAGACGCTGCGTCAGCCCACCGTGCCACAGCTCCATGGGACGCTCCGCCCAGTGATCGAAACGCTCGTGGTTGCCGTCGACGAACAGCACGGTATAGGGGCGCGACTCCAGCCAAGTGATGTCGGCGCACTCCTCGACAGAGAAATCCCACGGAAAGCCAAAATCGCCGGCAATGATGAGATAGTCGTCGCTCGTCAGGCTTTCCCCAAGATCCCAATCGCGCAGCTTTTGCATGTCGAGGCCGCCGTGAATATCGCCCGTCACATAGACCGTCATCGGATCACCACTTCCCTGTAAGTCGCTAGCCCGCATTCTGCACGATCACTAAGCCAACCGTTCCAGCCCTTCCATCCCTTAGGGCTTACCCCTCGTTCTTCCATCCAAACGGGTCAAGCACCCAAAAAACCAGATCGAGCGCGCCGCCGGTCATCATGGCGCCGGCAAGGGCCATGCAAATGTGTAGAGAGACGGCACTTCGGAGCACGTCGAACGGCCCCAGAACAGCCAGCAGCGCGACCGCTGCGCCGGCAAGGCACAGCACGAGGCACGGCCCCGCGTCCTTGACGCACTTCTTTGCGAGATGCTTGGTGTTATCACTCATCGATATCGAACTCCTTAGAGGGTCGCTGTTCGGGTACATGCCGCCGCGGCAGAGCAGGGCGGCAGGGTAAGTGTCACACGCCGTGCGGACATCAATGGAGAAACAGCCTGCTCGACCAACCCTTGACGCCGTTTTACACCGGCACCCCATCCCCCGCTGTCGAGGTCTAATACTTTTCCCGAGAAGTGAACGGCTGTTTTTGAACCCCTGAAACATCCGCATTTTTCGACGGCAAAATCGCAGGATTCTAGTATCGAAACCGCGGGAAACGGCACCTCTAAAGTGTCGATGCTACGGGGGTCAAATTTCACTCGTTCACTTCTCCGGAAAAGTATTAGACCCCGCTGCTAGCTATCCAAAAGGCTGTGCCCACACCACCCAAAAACTCATCCAACATTAATCTTGGCTCAAGAATCGCTTAATCTATAACCTGCACTATAGAGTTCGACCAAGGGCGGGGCGGCGCAACGCAAACCGCCGAACGCAACGCTCGCGCCCGAGCAAATTGCCCGGCGTCGCGCCCATCGAACGAAAGGACAGGTCATGGACGACCTCGAAAAAGTTGAAACCATCCGCACCAAGTGCAACGTGAGTTACACCGATGCCAAGGCGGCGCTCGACGCTGCCGACGGCAACGTTTTGGATGCCATCATTTGGCTCGAGTCGCAGGGCAAGACCCAGACCACGTCGGCGCATGCCGCCACCGAGTCCGCGCCAGTCGATGAGCCCTCTGCCGAGATGGTCGCCGCGCAGGCAGCCTACGAAAAGTCGAGCGAAAAGACCGACTTCTCCAAGAAGATGGACAGCGTGTGGGAGTACCTCAAAAAGCTCTTCCGCCTGAGTCTGGACACCAAGTTTATCGCCACGCGCCGCGATGCGATCATCCTCAACATCCCCATCCTGATTCCCATCGTCGCGCTGTTTGCCTGGGGCGCCACGATATGGCTGATGCTGATTGGCCTGTTCTTTGGCATGCGCTACCGCATCGACAGCGACGGCGACGTGCCCGGCAGCATCAACAACCTTATGGATAGCGCTGCTAACGCCGCGGACGACATCAAGCAAAATCTCAACGACGACAAGTAATCGCAGACGGGGGCACGCATGGCACGGATCCTGATCGTAGAGGACGAGGAGAAAATCGCCCGCTTTGTGACGCTCGAGCTGGAGCACGAGGGCTACCAGGTGGAACACGCCGCCGATGGCCGCACTGCCGTGGACCTGGCGCTGGAGCGCGACTACGATCTGATTCTGCTCGACGTGCTGTTGCCGCAGCTCAACGGCATGGAGGTCTTGCGGCGTGTCCGCAAGCACAAGGATGTGCCGGTGATTATGGTCACCGCGCGCGATGCCGTGATGGACAAAGTGGCCGGGCTCGATGCCGGCGCCGACGATTACCTGACCAAGCCATTTGCGATTGAGGAGCTGTTCGCACGGATCCGCGTGGCACTGAAGCGCTCGGAAGCCGTGCGAGCGGCTTCGGGCGTTGGCGGCGCCAGCGCCGGGGCTGGCG
>CALBOJ010000067.1 GCA_937896835.1 uncultured Collinsella sp. | reverse complement strand
GCCTCACCGGCATGGAGCCCATCTCGGGCATCCCCGGATCGGTCGGCGGCGCCTGTTATATGAACGCCGGCGCCTATGGCGCCTGCATGGCCGATGTGCTGGAGTCTGTGCGCGTCTACAAGCCCGCCCGCATGCTCGACGACGGCACCCGCGGCAGCGGCAACATTATTGAGTTCGATGTCGATGAGCTCAACCTGGGCTATCGCAAGAGCCGCATTGCCGACGACGGTTTCGTCGTGCTTTCGGCCACTTTCAATCTCGCCCCGGGCAACGCCGCGATGATCAAGGCCGACATGGACGACTACCACCAGCGCCGCGAGGACAAGCAGCCGCTCGACATGCCGAGTGCCGGCTCCACCTTCAAGCGCCCCGAGGGCTACTTTGCCGGCAAGCTCATCATGGACGCCGGCCTGCGAGGACACGCCATCGGCGGCGCGCAGGTGAGCGAAAAGCACTGCGGCTTCATCGTCAACGCCGACCACGCCACCGCCGCCGATGTCGACGAACTCATCCGCCACATCCAAACAACCGTCAAAGACCAATTCGACGTAGACCTAGAACCCGAAGTCCACCGAGTAGGCGAATTCCTCTAATAAAAAAGAAGGCCCCGAAAGGGGGCTTCGCCATCTTTATATCAGGCAACCAGTCCGGTGTGTCGCGCTTTGAACCCGAAAGGTCCGGGACTGCGGGCGAGGCATAAGGTTGGTCGCGAGTTCCGCACGCAAAGAAGGCCACTTAATGTGGCCTTCGTCTTGCGCAGGACTGTAGAGCAGGCAACCTTATGCCTCGCCCGCAGTCCCGGACCAACCAGCTTCAAGCCGCAGTTACGACAGCGCAATACCGCCAAGCCAGCCCCAACGCACGCCCGACCCAGTGCCATAGAAGCTAATAAACGAATCAAGCGACTTAGACGTAATGGCGCCCTCGTTGCTCATTACGATGCCGCCGCCAACGTAGATACCCACATGACCGTAGATAAGGCCCGGAGCACCCGTGCCGCTGTGCGAGGAATCGGCCACGATCATGCCCACCTGCAGCGCCGAGCGGTCGGAGCTATAGCACCAGGCGTTGAACATGTCACACGCGTTGCCGCCAAAATAGCCCACGCCGGCATTGCGGAAGACATTGGTAACCCACGCCGCGCACCAGTTCTGACCCGGCGAAGGCGTGGAGTAGCACGCGTTGACGACGGCCTGCTGCTTGCCCGAGCCGGCATTCTGCTGCGGAGTTCCGGGCGCATACGATCCACCGCCCGAGCTCGAACCACCCGAGTAGGAATTGTTCTTGTTCGCGGCGGCCGCGGCAGCGGCGGCCTTCCTAGCGGCCTCCTCGGCCTGGGCGGCAGCGAGAATCTCGGAATCGCGCTGAGCCATGAGCTCCTTGACGTCGTCGGAAAGACCGTTCAGCACGGTCTGGACTTCTTGCTGCTTGGCCTGCATATCCTGCATCTGAGCCGTCTGCTGGTCCTTGAGTTTCTCCAGGTTGGCCTTTTGTGCTTCGAGCTCGGTCTTCTGCGCGTCGAGCTCAGCCTGAATCGTCTGGATATCCTCGATGGCATCGCGGTCGCTCTTGTTGATCTTCTCAACGTAATGCGCGTTGGCGACGAGTTCCTCAAACGAGCCAGAGGCCAGCAGCAGCGACAGGATGTTCGTACCGCCGGACTTGTAGCTGGCGGCCACGCGATCGGAAAGGTCGTTGCGCTTCTTCTTGAGCTCGGCCTTCTTTTCATCGATCTGGGCCTGCGTGTCGTCAATCTTGCCCTGGACATTCTCGATGTCGTTGAGGGTCTGGGCATTCTTGTTGGCGAGCGCCGCGTACTCATTGGCAATGCTGTCGAGCTGAGCCTGGACCTCGTCGAGCTGGGCCTGGGCGGCATTCAGTTTGTCGGTGGTTTCTTGACTGGCCTCAGCCGCATGGGCGCGGGCGGGCAGGCCAAAAAGAACAGCCGCAGAAGCGGCGCCGAAAAGAGCCTTAAGGGCAGTGCGGCGCGAAAGCTCCTGCGTAAAGATGGAATCGTTGTTTGGTGACATATGTACTCCGTTACATGCTTATTTATATGTCGCTCAACTCAAACATATTAACGCACATCGCGCTTGTCCCAACTATTTCCACGAACGGCTGGAAAAGCATGGTCAGCGGCTCGCAAATACGTCCCACACCAAAGGTAAGGATTATGCAAATAACACCCTATGAGTACGTTAACATCAATCCTCTGGTTTTCCTGCCCCGCGTGTTTTGGGCGCCCCCAGCTGCGCTATACTCCCCTCAAGAAGTGTTCCTGATTCGATAGGAGACTACATGTCCAAAGCACTCGACCCCAAAGACACCTGCGTCCTCGTTACCGGCGGCGCCGGCTTTATCGGCTCGCACACCGTCGTTCAGCTGCTCGAGGGTGGCTACCAGGTTGTCGTCGTCGATGACCTCTCCAACTCCAGCGCCGTTGCCATCGACCGCGTCAAGACCATCGTGGGCGACGAGGCCGCCAAGAACCTCACCTTCTACGAGGCCAACGTGCTCGACCGCGATGCGATGAACAAGATCTTCGATACCCACCAGATCGACCGCGTCATCCACTTCGCCGGCTTTAAGGCCGTTGGCGAGTCGGTGAGTAAGCCCGTCGAGTACTACCACAACAATATCGAGAACACCCTGGTGCTCATCGATGTCATGCGCAACCACGGCTGTAAGTCCATCATCTTCTCGAGCTCTTCGACCGTCTACGGCGATCCGGACAATCCGCCCGTCACCGAGGAAGACCCCAAGAAGCCCGCGACCAACCCCTATGGTTGGACCAAGTGGATGATTGAGCAGATCCTCATGGACGTCCACACCGCCGACCCCGAGTGGGACGTCGTGCTGCTCCGTTATTTCAATCCCATCGGTGCCCATCCGTCGGGCCTGATCGGCGAGGACCCCAAGGGCATCCCCAACAACCTGGTGCCCTACGTCGCCCAGGTCGCCGTCGGTAAGCTCGAGGCCGTTCAGGTCTTTGGCAACGACTACCCCACCCCCGACGGCACCGGCGTGCGCGACTACATCCACGTGTGCGACCTGGCATCCGGTCACGTTGCCGCCCTCAACTGGATGAACGGCAAGACCGGCGTCGAGATCTTTAACCTGGGCACCGGCACCGGCACCTCGGTACTCGAGGTCGTCGCCGCCTTCTCCAAGGCCTGCGGCAAGGAGCTGCCCTACGTGATTCGCGAGCGCCGTGCCGGCGATATCGCCGCCAACTGGTGCGATGCCTCCAAGGCCGAGCGCATGATGGGCTGGAAGGCCCAGTACGACATCGCGGACATGTGCCGCGACAGCTGGAATTGGCAGAGCCATAACCCCAACGGCTTCGCCGACGCCGAGTAGCCACTCCCCCGTGCTAGGTTTTGTGGCATGCCTCAAAACCTAGCACGCGACATGCTCGGCACATGCCGCTTCCTGCATGGGTAGATTTCTAGACATGTCCCAAAAATCTACTGGCCCCGGCCTCCAATGTGAGGTCGGGGCTTTTTAGGAACTCGTTCTCGAGCTCGAGCTCGCGCATGCACTTGCGGCCGCCGCGACCGGGTGGTTGGTCAGCTCCTTCTTCCTGACCGTCACCCATCTTCCCAGGGTCTTCTCGTTGATGCCGAGGTCGGCTGCCACTTGGGCGATGGGCTTCCCCGACGCGGCGGCGAAGTCTGCGGCCTCGGCGCGGTACCCCGCTGTGTAGGAGGGCCCGTCTGCCATGACTGACACTCCTTTCTTTTTGGCGCTGAAACGATTATCGCCGCTCAACGCCATTCCTCTAAGTCAAGTGTCCTTGAATACGATACAGTTCAAATGGACGAGGAGAATCTGGCGCTCCTCTCGATGAGCCCGGAGAGGTCCCTGGTCGTCACCTTCCCCCGCGCGAACGCGAAGCGGACGGCGGCGAGCCATGTCCTCACCGCGCGTTCCATTTAGGGAGTCCTCGAGAAGTCGATCTCTCTGTGCGATAATCGAGCTATTGAGTCTCGCGAGTTTAGAGCTGGTGATATGCATTGAAAATCAAGATGAAAAACATCGGCAGGGTCGCTGAGGCCGATATCGAGATTAATGGTATTGCCGTGATCGCCGGGGAGAACGGGACGGGGAAAAGCACGGTTGGAAAAGCGCTTTATGCGGCCTTCAACAGCATGTCCGATTCGGAGAACAAAATCGACCGCATGAGGCGCAATAGTGTTGAGCGCGCCATCAGGAAGGCATATGTGGGAAGCCCTCTCGACTCCACGTCTCGCCACAGGCGAACTGCTGGAAGAATGAATAGTTTCATCGACAGGGTTTTTTCGGGCGAGTGCACGAGGGACGAGCTTATTGATGAGATAAAGGAGTATTACGGGGAGGAGATCTCCCGTGAGATCGAATCCGATTTCACGAATGGCGTAGCAGGAGTTGCCGATCAGATTATCGAGATCATGGATATCTCCGATGATGAGGTATTTCGTGCGATTGCGACAAACAGGTTCCGAAGCGAGTTCAACGGCCAGATCAATTCGGTTTTCGGCGAAGAGCCCGGGAAGGTCGAACTCCAGATAAAGGACGCATCTACGGTTTTCTCGGTTGCAAGTGACGAGGTGGCGGAGGTGCACGATAGGAGGGTTTTGCGATTCAGGGCGCATTATCTGGACGACCCGTTCCTGATCGATTCTCTCGGAGGACCCTACGGCCCCGCTTTTCGGTTCAAGCCCCTCCTTGGACACCAGGAGGAGCTGCGGCAAGATTTGATTCAGGCGACCATCCGTAACGATGACAGCGAGTCCTCGCTGTTCGAAGAGATCGCGAAGGAGCGACACCTGAAGGTTCTCATGGACAAGGTTTCCTCCTTATGTCCGGGGCATTTCGAGAGGAGCGAAAGTCGCGGTCACCTTACGTATCTCGAAGAGGGCTTCGCTCGGGGGTTGGAGCCTGGGAACCTTTCTGCTGGCTTGAAGACGTTCGCCATCATGAAGGTGCTCTTGAAGTCCGGCGCGCTAGATGCCGGAGGGACTATTATCCTCGATGAACCCGAGATTCATCTTCATCCTGCATGGCAGCTGGCCTTCGCCGAGATAATCGTGCTGCTCCAGAAAGAGCTCGGGATGCACGTCTTAATGAGCACCCATAGTCCATATTTCCTGAATGCGATCGAAGTGTATTCTAAGAAGCACGCTGTTGATGGATTGTGCTCATATTATCTTGCGGAGACCTGCACTGATGGACGCTCTCGCTTTGCCGATATAACCGGCTCGACTGAGGTCGCCTACGAGAAGCTGGCGGCTCCTTTTGATACGCTTGAGAGGGAGGAGTACGGCCTTGAGTAGCGACCTGTGCGCCTCCTGCCCTCATCCGAACTCTCCCGCGGTGCCAGATGGCAGCGATGGTTGCTCCCGTTGCAGGACCTGTATCCTAAGGGACTGCACGTCGACCATCTCCAAAACATCCAGAGACGGGAGCGTCTCTCTTGTGGATGACGATTTGCCTGTTGTCAATTTTGACTCTGTTAAAGAATGCTACTGCAAGAAGGTCAATAGGTGGATGCAACTCCCGCGCTCCGCCGATGCGCTGTATTGCGATCGGGAAACGTTATATCTAGTCGAATTTAAAAACGGCAGTCTGAAGGAGACGCTGGGGAAGAGGCTCAATCCCAAGGATGACGAAGAGCTTGGTATCAATCTTGGCCAAAGGGACGCCCTCATCGAGAAGTGCAAGGACAGCGTTTTGATCTGCTCGGACCTGTGGGGAAAGAGGACGAGATGGTTTCGCGAGCACTGCGTCTTTGTTTTGGTATACAACGAGGACAAGAACAAGACCGCGTTGAAGCGGGTTGCCAGCTCGATTAGGAAAAAAGCGCGTTTTGGGCTTCCTGACAAATTGAAAGGTTTTTGCGTGAAGGATGTCTTGACGCTAACCGAAAAGGAGTTTTCGACATCGCTCCTTTCAACTTGGCGAGACGCAGAAGAAATCGCGGAGGTCGACGCGTAGGAGACCGAAAAGCATCCGGTGGCTATTTGCTCCCGATATCGATCGTTCGTCTGCAGTCGGTTTTCTTTCCGCTGCGCCCGCCAGTTTGCGATGAGTCGCGCACCGTGTGAAGCTCAACACGGATGAAATACAAATATAATCCCCCCTTGCACTGTGTTGATAAATATTGCTCGTCGAACTCATCTGAACTGGGCTTTCTTGCATAGAACTGCCTGAACCTGAGCGTTTTCGGGTATCGCATTGCCCGATCGAGCACCATCGCGACCTTCTCAAGCTTGTCCTCGGGCGGACTCATAGCCACAGCCCCGCATGTCGTCCCGGTTGGAGCCGGGATGAGCCCTCAGGAAGCACTGCATGAAGTAGCGCATCCGGTTCACGGGCCCCAGCGGGTTCTGGCCGTCGGGAACGCCCTTGAGCAGCTTCGCGTTGTAGTGCTGGCTCTTCAGTGACAGATTGTTGACGGGAGCCGTGGGGCGCCCGGCTCCATGTCGTGGATGAGCGCGGAGCCGGGCGCCACACGGCTCCCGAACGTCGCCAAGGTCTTCGCCCTGCTTGTCTTGCCAAGGCCCTCCCGGATGAAGATTGAATTGCCTGGCTCATCGCAGCCGAGCGCGACACGGCCTCTACCCGAGACCATCATCTCTACACATAGCCCATCATTCGACAAGAACGCGCAGTTTGTCCTGCATAGGCGCATGGTGTCCCCCTCCGCCGCAAGAGGTGAGCAAAAGAGAGGCTCCCCTCGCCACTACCGGACAAAGGGACCTCTCTGGGGAAACACGCTATAAAACCTTCTTGCCGGGCGGTCGAGTACAGCACCGACGGCGTACCCGTGGAGACCTACCCAGAGCCCACGCCATTTCAAGTTTCTTGGTCTTCAACGCCACAATCCGATAATCATCCAGCCGTCGAAATGACCTCGTCACAGGCGGCAAGCAGGTAGTGTCGAGAAAGTTGGTGTAGCGCCCGATTCGAAGCGAGTCGGCCCTGCGT
>CALBOJ010000066.1 GCA_937896835.1 uncultured Collinsella sp. | reverse complement strand
TGAAGGAGGACGGCACGCTTGTCGTCCCGCAGTCGCACACCGACTCCATCCTGCCTTCCATCACCCGCCGTTCGCTCGTTCAGGTTGCTCAGGACCTGGGCATGACCGTTGACCAGCGTCCCGTCGAGTGGGCTGAGGTCAAGGCCGGTACCTTTGTCGAGTGCGGCCTGTGCGGCACCGCTGCCGTTATCTCCCCGGTCGGCGAGATCGACAACAAGGTTTACGGCGCCGACGAGACCGTGACCTTCCCGGCTGGCTACACCGAGATCGGCCCTGTGATGAAGAAGCTCCGCGAGACCCTGACGGGCATCCAGTCTGGTGCTGTCGAGGATAAGCACAACTGGGTTTACACCGTCGCGTAAGCTGTCTTAGCTGTCCGGCCCGAGGGCGGCCTTCCTTTCCGGCGCGTCCTCGGACATGAAAGAACCTCCGCTGCGCACTTCGTGCGGCGGAGGTTCTTTCGTCCTGCGGAGTGCGCCGGAAAGGAAGGCCGCGCTTTTGTTTTGGTTCGCGCCATGTGGGGGTGGTGGCGACGTGCATTTTTGCGAGTATTCTGCAATCGAAGGCCCCTGCATACCGACCTCGGGCAAAAATCGGGATTTCTCGATGTTTTCTACGAATGATGGGCGGGGTTATGGGCTGACAGCGTTTTGATTTGCAGGGACATTCGCGGTCTTTGGCATTTATCGTAGCGTCCGAAGCCCTTGGTTATGTTGAATACTCCTAAAAATGCACGGCGCTTAGAGGGGGACCTTCGCGAAAAAGGAAACCGCCCCGTCGAAGTATGCATTCGACGGGGCGGTTTATACATTTGGACGATTAAGGATGCGCTGTCAAACTACTAGAACTTGACGGTCGGGGCCTGGCGGGCTGCTTCGGCGGCCTCGAAGCCCTGGCGCTCCTTAAACTGGAAGATGCCGGCAAAGATGACAGCCGGGAACGTCTGAATGGCGTTGTTGTAGCTGAGCACGCAATCGTTGTAGCTCTGGCGTGCATAGCTAATCTTGTTCTCGGTATCCTCGAGCGATGCCTGCAGCTGTGTAAAGTTAGTGTTTGCCTTAAGATCGGGATAGGCCTCGGCTACGGCGAAGAGCTGGCGCAGCGCACCGGTCAGCACGTTGTCGGCTTCCATCTTGGCCTCGGGCGTGGTGGCCTTGACGGCGGTGTTGCGCGCGCTGATCACGGCGGAGAGCGTCTCCTGCTCGTGCTTGGCGTAGCCCTTGACGGTCTCGACCAGGTTGGGGATCAGGTCGTTGCGGCGCTGCAGCTGCGTATCGATGTTCTGCCAGGCGTTATCGATGCGGTTACGCTTGGTGACCATGTTGTTGTAGATGCCGGCGATGGCGCAGACAATCACAATGACAACAACGATGCCGATGATGACGGTAATCATGATGTCTCCGTTTCGAATGGCCGCGGCGGCATGCGCCAGCTGCCGTTGGTATAACGCTACTAGTATACCCGCAACGTTTTGCCGTGCCGAACTTTCCGGTAAGCGTTATGTTTTCGGTGGGGTTGGTACCGGGACAAAGCGCACGAGGTACAGGTGTAAGATATGCGACAGATTGACGAACGTTGTCTTTGCCCTGAGGATGGCGATACCAGTGGACCTTCGCATTAAGAAAACCTACCGCGCCCTGTTCGATGCCTTCACCGAGCTTCTCGAGGAGCATCGTTTTGAGGACCTGACGGTTGCCATGCTGTGCGACCGCGCCATGATTCGCCGCACGACGTTCTACAAGCACTTTCGCGACAAGAACGATTACTTTGCCTTTTATATCGATGAGCTCATGTCGGGCCTGCCGCAAAAGCGGGCCGATGCGGATGGCGCGGAGGGCGCCGAGGACGTGCGCGCGCTTCGCCACGAGGTGTTCGCCGATGCCATGGATCTGATTCTGGCGCATGAGCAGCTCATGGATAACATTTTGGCGAGCAGCATGTCGGGTATGCTGACCAGCATGATTTGCGACCGCATCGCGCGCTCCATACGCGGGCGCGTGATGAGCGCGCTTGACGAGGATGCGCTCGCGCCCGTATCGCTCGAGACAACGTCTGAGTTTGTCGCCGGCGGCATTATTCGGCTTTTTACCATGTGGTGGGAATCGGGCCACGTCCTAGAGCGCCGATCCGAAATCGCCGACGTGGTCGATGCGCTGTTCGAGCGGACCATGACGCCGGTGAGTCACTAAGAGTGGCGGAGAGAGGGGGATTCGAACCCCCGGAACGCTCTCGCGCTCAACGGTTTTCAAGACCGCCGCATTCAACCGCTCTGCCATCTCTCCGTGAGTCGTAATGATAGCATCGTTTTGGATTTGCAACAGGGGAGGCGAACGATGACGAGCACCGGAATCGATGAGAAGTTCATGCGCGAGGCGCTGGCGGAGGCGCGTGCCGCCGCGGCGGTGGGCGAGGTGCCGATCGGTGCCGTAGTGGTACGTGCGGGTGAGATCGTCGCGAGGGCGCATAATCGCCGCGAGCTCGACCAGGACCCTTCGGCGCATGCCGAGTTTGCGGCCCTATGCGCCGCCGCGCAGTCGCTCGGTCGCTGGCGCCTTTCCGATTGTACGGTCTACGTGACGCTCGAGCCCTGCTGCATGTGCGCGGGGCTTATGGTTAACGCGCGCGTGGGGCGATGCGTGTACGGCGCGGCCGATGCTAAAGCGGGCGCTCTGGGGTCGCTGTACGACCTCAATGCCGATTCGCGCCTGAATCATCGGTTTAATGTGACCGCCGGCGTGCTGGCAGACGAGTGTCGCGAGGCGTTGAGCAGCTATTTTAGTGGGCTGCGTGGCACCGATGGTGCTGGCTGCGGTTGTGGGGCCGATCTTGAGGCGCATACCGCTCATGCCGAGGCGCTCGCGTGTGTTGAAGATACTGCCGCTGAGGCGGTCGGTTTTGGTGTCGCATGCCGCCGGCCCCGCCGTGTGCTGTTGGCGATTGATTCCTTTAAGGGCAGCGTTTCGAGCGCGCAGGCGGAGGAGGCCGTTGCCGAAGGCGTGCACCGTGTGTGGCCCGATGCCCAGGTAAGCGCGCTGCCGCTGGCAGATGGTGGCGAGGGAACGCTCGATGCCATCGCCGCGCGCGGCGGTGAGGTCGTGACATGTGAAGTCACAGGCCCTCTGGGCAATCGCGTATCCGCTCGGATGTTGGTGGACGGCGAGTGCGAATCCGCTGTTATTGAGATGGCCGAGGCGGCGGGTATTGGGTATTCGCCCTGCACAGAGCCGGCGGCGTTGGCCGCTACGACCTATGGCGTGGGCGAGCTGATGCTTCGCGCGGTCCGTGTTGGGGCAAAGACTATCTATATTGGTCTGGGCGGCAGCGCCACCAACGACGGTGGCGCCGGCATGCTGCAGGCGCTGGGCGCGCACGTTGTCGATAAGCGTGGCTGCAATATCGCCCCCGGTCTCGCAGGCCTTGAACACGTGGCGAGTATCGATTTGGCACCAGCGCTTCGGGCGCTGAATGGCGCGCGTGTCGTGGTGCTTTCCGATGTCGAGAATCCGCTCGTGGGGCGTCGAGGCGCACTGGCGGTGTTTGGCGGGCAGAAGGGTCTGCCGGCGGGTGATGCCGAGGTACTGTGCAGGTACGACAGCTGGATGGTCGACTATGGCCGCCTGCTCGATACGGCGATTGCCGAGGCACGGACTCAGGGGTTGTTGCGCATGCCTGAGGGTGTGCGGACATTTGGCTCGGTGCTCGGTGTGCCCGGTGCCGGCGCCGCTGGCGGCCTGGGCGCCGCGCTGCTAGCGCTCGGTGCGGAGCTGCGCTCGGGCGTGGAGACGGTGCTTGATCTGATTGGGTTTGACGAGCGCGTGCGCGATGTCGACTTGGTCATAACGGGCGAGGGCAATATGGACGAGCAATCCGCCGCCGGTAAGGCACCGGTGGGTGCGGCCCGCCGTGCCAAGCGCTATGGCAAGCCGGTGGTCGCCGTCGTGGGCGGTCGCGCTGACAACCTGGATGCGGTGTATGGTCAGGGTGTCGACTTGGTTCTGCCGATTTGCCGCAAGCCCATGGGCCTTGAGCTGGCGCTCGACCCCCAGGAAGCCACAACCAACCTCATCTGCGCCGGTGAAGCAGCCGCTCAATCCTACGACCTCGGCCGTATCTAAAGCCCATCCCCTCGATAAGTTGCGGTGAAATACGGAGTGTTTTTTCCTTTAAGGTGCCAATTCAGTCCGTATTCCACCGCAACTTCGAGAATGGCTATCCGAGGCTGACTGCCTTGGGTCTCGAGCCGGACCGCTTGCCACGAAATGCGGCCATCTACTACGTTTAGCCGAGCACCCTCGACCATCCCGGAATATGCGAAAATAAAACCGCAGGTAGACGGCTTGTCGATTTTCGAAAAAGCCGGCTATGGTTGACCCCCTCGGCTTAAACGTAGTAGATAGGCCCCTTTCGTGGCACGGCGTCAGACCAGTCTAATTGGGATGGGCCTTATTTGACTACTTGTCGATCTGATTGCCCGAGTAGTCAAAAAGCCCCGTCCCAAATTAGCTACCTTGCCCCATCGGGCGGGAGCGGGTAATATATATCGAGCGCCTAGCGCGTTCGATGGGTTCGGATGACGACATGTTCCGAATCTGGTCAGGTCCGGAAGGAAGCAGCCATAAGGAGCCTCTGTCGGGCATCCGAATCCATCGAGCGCACGGGCGTTTTTTGGTACCGCGACATGGCCCGGCCGGCGACGAGGTATTTGGTGTCTCGCTGGTCCTCGGCTTCGCCTGCGGGATCGCTCGACTACCAAGCGCCCTGCCGGCACTCGCGGGTAGCCGACCAAAACCGCCTGAAGGGTCACATTTATCTGAATATTTTAATCCCGTGCCTTTTGCTGCTCGTTGGCGTTGTCTGGAGCGTGGTGGCTATGTGGTTCAAGAGGCGGCGGTGCTGTTGCTTGGATTTTGCAGTTAAAGAGGCCCGTTTCCCTAGGTTGGGGAAACGGGCCTCGTTTTGTTTCTGGGCTTGTGGATTGGCGAAGACAATAACCGCTGGCAGCTATTTTGAGTTCTTGAGGCGGCGTGTGGCTGTGGCGGTTATTCCGAGGCCTGCGGCGGCGATTCCTGCGAGTGCGATTGCGCTCGGCGCCGTGTCGCCCGTGTTTGCGAGCTTGCCGGCGGTCGTATCCGCTTGCTTGCCGCTGCTCGAGTTCGCCTGCTTGGTGGAGCTTGGCGGGGTATTTTTGCCGGTCGCGGGCGAGCTGGCGGGCTGTGCCGTTTCGGCCGGCTGCGCTGAGCTGGAGGGTTTTGTCGTCTCGGCGGGTTTCGTTATCTCGGGCGAGGTGGCCTTGTCTGCCGCGGCCTTTGCCTCTTCGTATGCCTTGCAGGCGTCGTCATAGGCCGTTTGCGCTTTTTTCAAATTGTCGAGGAGCGCATCCCGCTTGGCTGTTTCTCCGTCGAGATGGGTTTTATTAAACTCTACTTCGCTTTCAAAGAAATAAATCAGGCTTTTATGACTTTCGAGGCGCATTCGGCAGTGCTCAAGCTTATCTTCACAGGAATTTTCTTGCATTATTGCCTCTGTGATCGCCTCTTGCAACTGCCGAATAGTTTCGGCAGGAGTCGTGTAGTCGATTTTATTTAATTCTGCCTCAAGGGCTCTTGTTCGGTTGTGGGCCTTATCGCATTCGGCTTGAGCTGCATCGACGTTCGCTTGCATGGTAGGAAGGGATTCCTTATATATGGCGGCTTGCGCCAAATTAGTGTCGTAGTTCTCTTGAAAAATGGCAATTTTAGTATCGATTTCCGCAATTTTCTCGGGACTTGCGGCGTCTTTTGCGGCCTCGAGGTTTTTGAGCGCTTCCTGCATGGCTGCATACGCTTTTTCTTTTGCGGCGGTCGCATCTTCCGTCTGCAAGGCAACTGCACCGGTGGGGGAACTGGTTTCTGCCGCGATCGCCGTTGCGGGGGCGATTCCCGCGATAAGTGCCGCGGAAAGGGCGATGCTCACAGTTGCTCGTCTTGCTCTTCTTGCGAGAATGTCGTTCATCTCGGCACCTCATTTCAAGGGTCGGCGACTAACCTGGTAGCACTAATGTAAGTATATCAGGCGGTTTGCCCGCCATTGATCGGGCGTGCGCGTATACCCCTTGATTAACAGCCATTAAATCTATCCCTTAAGGAACGCGGCTTGCTGGTGTTGTCTGGGCATTGATGACTGCGTGGTTCAAGAGACGGCGGCATTACCATTTGTTTTTTCAAGTAAAGAGGTCCGTTTCCCTGGGTTGGGGAAACGGGCCTCTTTTTGTCTCTTGGCTTGCGGATTGGCGAAGGTGGTATGCTCTGGCGGCTATTTTGAGTTCTTGATGCGGCGTGTGGCTGCGGCGGTTATTCCGAGGCCTGCGGCGGCGACTGCCGCGAGTGCGATTGCGCTCGGCGCTGCGTCTCCCGTGTTCGCGAGCTTGCCGTCGGTCGTATCTGCTTGCTTGCCGCTGCTCGAGTTCGCCTGCTTGGTGGAGCTTGGCGGGGTATTTTTGCCGGTCGCGGGCGAGCCGGTGGGCTGTGTCGCTTCGGCCGGTTGCGCCGAGCCGGAGGGAGGCGTCGTCTCGGTCGGTTGCGTTATCTCGGGCGAGGTGGCCTTGTCTGCCGCGGCTTTCGCCTCTTCGTATGCCTTGCAGGCGTCGTCATAAGCCGTTTGCGCTTTTTTCAAATTGTCGAGGAGCGCATCTCGCCAGGCTGTGAACTGGTCGATATTGGCTTTATATTTCTCTACAGCACGTTCACAGTTATTAACTCGTCTTTCCTGATTTCTGAGGCGGAGCTGGAACTCGCGGAGCTCCTCTTCGCAATGGCCTACTTGCGCTTTTGCCGTTATGATCTCACTGCGCAACTGCCTTATTTGCTGTTTAGTAGTTTCGACAAACTCCTCGTAGCCGAGTGCTTCGAGTGTCTTAAGCATCTCAAGTTTCTTGTCTAATTCTGCTTGGAGCTCGCTTACCCGGTTGATGGCCCCGTCGTATTTGGCTTGGCCTGCATCGATGTCCGCTTGCATGGTGGGAAGGAGTTCCCTCTCTTCGACGGCTTGCGCCGCCATCTTGTCGCGGAGCTCTTGAAAACGGGCAATGTCATCATTGAGTCTCGCAATTTTCTCGGGACTTGCGGCGTCTTTTGCGGCCTCGAGGTTTTTGAGCGCTTCCTGCATGGCTGCATACGCTTTTTCTTTTGCGGCGGCCGCGTCTTCTGTCTGCGGGGCGCCCGAATTGCCGTTGGCGGCGCTCGTCTGCGAAACGGCCGCACCGGTGGGGGAACTGGTTTCTGCCGCGATCGCCGTTGCGGGGGCGATTCCCGCGATAAGTGCCGCGGAAAGGGCGATGCTCACAGTTGCTCGTCTTGCTCTTCTTGCGAGAATGTCGTTCATCTCGGCACCTCATTTCAAGGGTCGGCGACTAACTTGGTAGCACTAATGTAAGTATACCAAGCTAGTTGACCCGACACTGGCTGGGTGTGCGCGTATACCCCTCTGAAAACTGAATCCCGTTAGAAATGACGAGTTGTTTACGCTTCTTTTGGGGTGGCGGTACTATCATGGTTCGAATTGAATGTGGATGATGATAGGGAGCGCCTATACATGATTGAGTTGCTCAGGCGTTTTGGTGGTAAGTTTCGCCGATATATGGTGATCGGCCCAGCGTGCAAGCTGATCGAAGTGATTTTTGACCTGCTGACGCCGCTGGTGATTGCCCAGATGATCGATAAGGGCATCGGCGCACGCGATGTCAATGCCGTCGTCCACTACGGTATGGTGCTTGGCGCCATGGCTGTGATCGGCATCTCGTTTACGCTCGTCTGCCAAAAGATGGCGGCGCTGACATCGCAGGGCATGGGCACCGACATTCGCGGCGCGCTCTACAAGCACATCAACAAGCTGAGCTATGCCGAGCTCGACCGCTTTGGCACGCCGTCGCTCATCACGCGTATCACCAACGATGTCAACCAGGTGCAGCTTGCCGTGGCGCTGGGCGTGCGCATGCTCATCCGCTGGCCCTTCCTGGCGGTGGGCTCCATGTGCGCGGCCCTTGCCATCGACCTTAAGCTCGGCATCATCTTTTTGATCTGCACGCCCGCTATCGGCCTGGTGTTTTGGTTTGTCATGGCGCGCTGCATTCCCTACTACAAGCAGCTGCAGGCAAAGCTCGACCGCATCGCGCTCATTTGCCGCGAGGGCCTTTCGGGCGCCCGCGTGGTCCGTGCGTTTGTGCGTGAAGATCACGAGCGCGAGCGCTTTGCCCAAGCCGCCGATGACCAGGCCAATACTGCCATCGCGGTGGGCAAGCTCTCGTCGATTCTCAACCCCGTCACGTTTCTTGTGATGAACCTAGGCGTGTGCGCCATCCTGTGGGTGGGCGGCATCCAGGTCAACGTGGGCGAGCTCACGCAGGGTCAGGTCATGGCGTTTGTGAACTACATGACGCAGACCCTGACCTCCATCGTGTACGTTGCCAACCTGGTCGTGGTCTTTACCAAGGCGAGCGCCAGTGCGTCACGTATCAACGAGGTGCTCAATTGCGTGCCGAGCATCACCGACGAGGGCAACCAGCCGGTCGCGCTGCCCGAGCCGAGCGAACTAGCGGGTGGCGCTGTTCCGGTCCCCGCGCTGAGCTTGAGCCATGCGAGCTTCTCCTTTGGCGCGGGCGCGGCAAATGCCGTCAACGATGTGACCCTGGAGCTCCCGCTGGGCAAGACGCTTGGCATTATCGGCGGTACGGGTAGCGGCAAGTCCACGCTCGTCTCGCTTATCCCGCGCCTGTACGACGCGAGCACCGGCAGCGTGAGTGCGATGGGCGCCGACGTGCGCACCTGGCCGCTCGACCAGTTGCGCCGTGTGGTCGCGACTGTTCCGCAGCGCGCGTCGCTGGTGAGCGGCACCATCCGCAGCAACCTGACCTGGCGTGACGAGACGGCGACCGACGAGGAGCTCTGGGCAGCGCTCGATATGGCGCAGGCGAGCGAGTTCGTGCGCAACAAGCCGCAGGGGCTCGACGCACCGGTCGAGGCGGGCGGCAAGAACTTTAGCGGTGGCCAGCGCCAGCGCCTGACCATCGCGCGCGCCCTGGTGGGCTCGCCACAGGTCCTGATCATGGATGACTCCGCTTCGGCGCTCGACTTTAAGACCGATGCGGCGCTTCGCCATGCCATTCGCGAACGAAGCATGCGCGGTGCCGCCGAGGGTGGGCTGCCACTGACCACGGTGATTGTGGGCCAGCGCGTCTCGACCGTGCGCGATGCCGACATGATCTGCGTACTCGACCACGGCTCGGTTGCGGGCCTGGGCACGCATGACGAGCTGTACGCAAGCTGCCAGCTCTACCGAGAGATCTGCCAGTCGCAGCTTCGCCGCGAGGAGCTCGAGGGCCAGCAGGGGAGTGCGGCGCCCGCGTCTGTCCCGGCTGCCCCGGCATCCACTTGCGCAAAGGAGGGCTGCTAAATGAATCCGTATACTTCTTCCGGTTCGGTCGCCACGATGACGGCCAACGTGTCCGGCAACGATAACCTTAACGACCTGGGCGACGGCCCACGCCAGCCCGGCGACCCAGAGCGCTATCCCGTGGGCGCGGTGACCCGCCGCCTGATGGGCTACGTCCGTCCGCACCGTATTTCGTTTACGGCGTCGTTTGTGAGCGCCGCTATCTCGGTGATTCTGCAGCTCTACACGCCTATCCTCATTGGCGAGGGCATCGACCTTATCGTCGCCGCCGGACAGGTGGACTTCGATGCGCTGCTGCCGCTTGTCACCAAGCTCGCGATTGTCGTTGTAGGTGCTGCGGCCTTCCAGTGGCTGCAGGGCTATTGCGTCAACCGCCTGTCCTACGAAACGGTGCGCGACATGCGCGTGGAGGCGAGCGACAAGCTCAGCCGTATGCCGCTCAGCTTTATCGACAGCCATGCTCACGGCGACCTCATGAGCCGCGTGGTCAACGACGTCGACCAGGTGGGCGACGGCCTGCTGCAGGGCTTCACGCAGCTCTTCACCGGTGTTATCACCATCGTGGGCACGCTCGCGTTTATGCTTTCCATCAACCTGACCATGACGCTCGTGGTGGTGTTCGTCACGCCGCTCTCCATCTTTGCCGCCGGCGCCATCGCCAAGCTCTCCAACAAGAGCTTTACGGCTCAGCAGCGCATTCAAGGCCAGCTCGGTGGACATATCGAGGAGTATGTGGGTGAGCAAAAGCTCGTGGACGCCTTCGCCTACGGCTCGAACGCTCAGCAGCGCTTCGATGCCCTCAATGCCGAGCTCTACACCGCGGGCGAGCGCGCGCAGTTTATGGGTTCGCTCTCCAACCCCGGCACGCGCTTTATCAACAACATCATCTATGCCGTGGTCGCTGTGATCGGCTGCGTGGGCGTGATCACGGGCGTGCCGGCGGCGCTCACGGTGGGCGGCGTGCAGATCTTTTTGTCCTATGCCAACCAGTACACCAAGCCGTTTAACGAGGTGACCAACGTCATTACGCAGATCCAGACCGCGTACGCCTCGGCGCGCCGCATGTTTGCGCTGCTCGATGCGTGCGAGCAGGAGCCCGACGCTGTGGATGCCATTGAGCTCGCTGCCCCGAAGGGCGAGGTTTCGTTTGAGCACGTGGACTTTAGCTACGTGTCCGACCGCAAACTGCTGCAGGATATCTGCATCGAGGCTAAGCCCGGCATGCGCTTTGCCCTGGTCGGTCCTACGGGCTGTGGCAAGACAACGCTCATCAACTTGCTGCTGCGGTTTTACGATATCGATGCCGGACGCATCATGGTCGATGGCCGTTCATCGCGTGACTACACGCGCGCAAGCCTGCGCCGCGCCTTTGGCATGGTGTTGCAGGATACGTGGCTGTTCGAGGGCACGGTGGCGGAAAACATCGCTTACGGTTGCCCGGATGCCACGCGCGAGCAGGTTATCGAAGCCGCCAAGCGCGCGCACGCGCACAAGTTTATCGTGCAGCTGCCAGGCGGCTACGATACGGTCATCGGCGAGGACGGCGGCACGTTTAGCCAGGGCCAAAAGCAGCTGCTGTGCATCGCACGCGTCATGCTCACCGACCCGGCGATTTTGCTGCTGGACGAGGCGACTTCGAGTATTGACACGCGCACCGAGCTGCAGGTGCAGGCGGCATTCGACGAGCTCATGGCCGGTCGCACGAGCTTTGTCGTGGCACACCGCCTGTCGACGATTCGCAACGCCGACTGCATTCTGGTGATGCGCGACGGCGAGATTATCGAGCGCGGCACGCATGACGAGCTGCTAGCGGCAGGCGGCTTCTATGCCGAGCTCTACCGCAGCCAGTTCGCCCAGTGAGCAAGCCCGTGGGGCAAATTAATCAATCGACAGACGGTGGTTTACATCTGTCACGTTAGTACTAAGATATTCATCTAATAAATTGCATTAGTGGCTTTAGTTTTGGGGGAAACGAGGCAACGTGACTATGACGTGCTCTTTGGTGGTTAACAGCAAGAGCGGTAATACCAGGATGGTTTCGGGCGCGATCAAGCGCGCTCTGCAGGCTGCGGGCGTTGAGTTTGTCCATGCCGCGGCGTTGAGCGACGATGCGGATGCAGATCAGGTTGCGCTCGAGGCGCAGGGCGCCTGCGCGGCCGACACGGTGCTCGTCGGTTTTTGGTGCGACAAGGGCGCGTGCACGCCTTCGGTCGCGGCACTGCTCTCCGCCTTGCACGGCAAGCGCGTCTTCCTGTTTGGCACCTGCGGTTTTGGCGCCAGCGAGGAGTACTTTAGGCAGATTATCGATCGTGTGACCTCCAATTTGGCCGATGATGCCGAGTTGGTGGGCTGGGCGATGTGCCAGGGCAAGATGGGCCCTGCCGTAAAGCAGCGCTACGAGGCCATGCTCGAGCAAGATCCCGACAACGCCCGATTTAAGATGCTGCTCGACAACTGGGTTGCCGCAAAGGATCACCCCACCAAGGAAGATCTGGATAACATGGCTGCAGCCGCCAAAAAGGCCGTGCTGGGGGAGTAGCTCTCATCGCTGACGGCGGTCGGTCCATCTTTCTAAATGAAACGTCCTCCCGGGCGTCGGGGCACGAAGTTCCCTGCTCTACAGTCCTGCGCAAGACGAAGGCCACATTAAGTGGCCTTCTTTGCGTGCGGAACTCGCGATGAACTTCGTGCCCCGCCGTCCGGGAGGACGCCTCTTTATTGATGGGAGGCCTGATAGGTCGATGGTTCCGTGCCCGGATGCGTCCAAAGTGGGACGGGCTTTCCGGATGGGCAGGCTTTCGAAAAATGCGTCCCGGAATTTGCCTTTGGAATGGGACGTAGTTTCCCGTTGAGGTGCTTTGCGGAAAGTGCATCCCACTCTGGGCGGTCGAAGTGGGACACACTTTCCCAAAGGCGCTCCAACGGGAAATTGCGTCCCATTATTCGGTCAAGAAACGGGATGCATTTTCCCAATGAGAGCAAAACCGGAAAATGCATCCCGGAATTTGCGCTCAAAGTGGGATGCGGTTTCCGGTTGAGGGTCTAAGGGGAAAGTGCGTCCCAGAATCGACGCTTGAAATGGGATGCAGTTTCCCGATGAGGCACTCGACGGAAAATACATCCCAGAAATGGCCTTTGAGCTGGGATAAGATTTCCGCGGCATCTCGGATTCTCAAAAATGAGACACGCCGTTGGCGAAAATGAGACACGTGATATCGGGCATCGGACGTATCATTTGCAAAAATGAGTCCACTCCACTCGAGTAAAGCGAGGTCCCTCATGTACGTTCCACACCCCCGTATCCGTAGGCTGTCGAAAATCCCGCTTGTTGGGACGGCGGCGCTTGCTGCGTTGATCGCCACGAGCGTTGCCTGCTTCACGGCCACGCCCCAGGTTGCCCAGGCGGCAGACGCGCCCGCAATCACAGATATGACCGAGCAGGATTATCAAGCCCTGGGTCTGGGCACGAGCGAGGACATTCCGGCCGATACCGTTGGCCCCTATTCCACTGATACCCCCACGACGTTTGCCACGCGCAGCGAGGTCTATATGGCAGCTAACGGTAGCCATGGCAATCGCTACACTCTGCGCGACAAGCTCGAGAACGTCGAGCGCGGTGACATTGGCGGCAGCAGCAAACTCACCGATGGCTATGGAAGTGTGTGGGGCGCCGCAAAGTTCTGGCAAAACGTCAACAACTTCGATACGAACAGCGATCTCTACAAGCATAGCGACTACGGTGGCGGCACCTGGTCGTACCTAAGCAACAATGAGTCCTCAACAGTACTCGCCAACGACAACAACGGTTTCTCGGGCATTCACGCCACGAGTGTTGAGTTCTGCAGCGACGCCAGCACGGGCAAAAAGAGCCGCGCTGCCGAGCTCCGTGCCTACGGCGACAGTTCCTCCACGACGATTGACGGCAAGTCATACGCCGGAAAGGTTGAGCTGGTCCTCTACTCGTTTAGCAACGGGCGTACGCGCACTCTCGACACACACCTGCCGGTGACGGTCAACACTAATATGATGTACGAAGGCCGTTTTAAGTACCTGGATGCCGGTTACCTGCAAGAGCACGACGCCGTCTTTGATGTCGAGGCGGGCGATGTCGATGGCGACGGCGTCGACGAGCTTTTTGTCTACGCGGGCTGCTATGTCGACGAGAACGGCGTGCGCAAGGCTGTAGTCGACATGTATGACTTGGAGGGCGGCAACTGGAAGCAAAGCGTCGTCAAGATCGATGCCGGTAACGCCGCGGACTACACCACGCACAACAAGGGCGGGAACGGCTCCTGGACGCAGCTTCAGTCAGCTCCTGTCGTTTCGCTAGCGGCCGGCGACCTCGATCGCGATTTTTGCGATGACCTCGCCATCGTGGTCTCGGCACCCTACGGCAAGAAGAATATTGATAAGTCGACGCATTGCGAGCTGTTTTCGTGGGATGCATCCAAGGGTGCGCTCGTCCATGTCGATGCTCTGGGCGACGCGGGCGCAATCTCCCTCTCCGCGAACGGCAAGACCATGGTCGCTGCGAATGCGACGTTCGGCACGTTTGCCGCCTACGATGAAGAAGGAAAGAAGACGGGTGAAACCGTCACGGGCCTTATTCTTGCGGGCTATGACTGGCAACGCAGCGCTTTTGATTACGGCGCTTCTGACGGCAGCAAGGGGCTGTACGGCGCGCTGTACCGCTACGCGTATTTTGACTCGGAGTCTGGCGAGTTCAAGCTTTCCGATTGCAAGGAATACAGAGACGGGCTCCTCGCCTCCTATGGGCTGATGCATGTGCCCAACAGCGCATGGAAGGATAGCGCTCAGGATAAGCGCTATCCGTGCACCTTGGCGCCTATTGCCCTTGCCACTGCCAACCTTGACGGCCTGTCCGAGCAGCTGGCGGTCGACGAGGTGCTCGTGGGCGGCGATGTGTTCCGCGACTTTGCCTGCAACACGGCACAGAGCGGGGCTCAGGGCTTGGGGTCCATGGTCGGAACCATGAGCATGAGCGGTCAGCAATACAACAGCAGCAACAAGCATGACCACAAGGGTATAGAGCAGGTGTGGATCAGCGACGTCAAGGCGGGCAGCGTCTCGGGTTCGGACCGCTATAACGAGAGCTTTATCGCCGTGGTGGGCAAGCACCGCGACGAGGACCTGCGCAAGAACGATGACTACTATTGGATGACCGCCTCGCATTTTTCGCTCGACGAGAACGGAAAGGTGCGCCGCGGCGAGGAGCAGGTGATTAGCGAGAGCAACCGTCGCGGCACTACCTATGGCACATTTATCTCGCTCGCGCTGCCCGATGTCGACAACGACAGCGTCAAGATCACGTACAAGGACCGCTACAAGGTCTATACCAACCCGCGCGTGCTTGCCGTGCTGCAGGATGCGCCCTATGTTGAGGATCTGGAGCAGGCATACGGCTATCTGGTGTTGGGCGGCACGTCATACGGAGAGGAAAAGGGCACGGGGACATCCCAGGGCTATACCATTGGCGCCGAGTTGGGCGTTGCTGTCGAGGTGCAGACCGGTCCGCCCCTGGTCGCGATGAATGCTTCAGTCGATTTTGCCGCCGAGGGATGCTATGACTACCGGAGCGAGCGCACGGTCAGCGCAAGCGTAAGCTATGAGTCGCATGCCGGCGAGGGTGACAAGGCCGTGCTCTACACGATTCCGATGGTCTATTACGAGTATGAGATCGAAAATGAGGAAACTGGTGGCAAGGGCGTGATGGCGGCGCCCGTGTCGCTCGGCGCGCAGACCTCGGTCGTTAATGTCGAGGCCTATGACCGCATTGCCAAACAGCACAATATGACGCCGCTCAGCTACTTTTTGACCAACCGGTCGGGAGAACCCGGAACCTATCAAACGACGCTCAAAGGCGAGACTCCCGTTGGGGATTCCTTTGGCCTGGGTAAGCCTGGCGTAACGCGCGCCTACACGCACGATGGGTTTAACGGCGCCGCCGCGCAGTCGGGGGCGAGCATTGAGCAGACCATCGAAGTCGAGGAGGGCAAGGAGCAGGAGCTCGAGCTCGGCTTGACGCTGAACGGCAGCGTTGTCATGGGCGCGAAGCTCGCAAAGCACGAGTTGTTTGGCGGCCTGTGCTTTGGTGCCAACGCCGGCTTTACTACGGGTAACTCCTCGAGTGAATCGACCGAATACGGCGGCACCGTCGACAACCTGCCCGAGGCCGCGCAGGGCAAGTACGGTTTTGTGTGGCGTCTGGGCGTCAACGCGGTGGATGTCGACAAGTTCGAGGCAGACTCGGGCGACAAGCTCGGCACCAAGGACACCGACCAGTTCTGGATCGTGGGCTATGACGTTAAGGACGTCGAGATGCCCGACACGCCGGCCGTGACGGGCTTTACGGCAAACGCCGTCGATTCGACCAGCGTTACGTTTAGCTGGGACGATGTACTCGCAAACAAGAGTGGCTTTAGCTACGGCGTGGGCATGCTGCAGAGCAATGCGGCGGATGCGGTCGTCAATAGCTGGAAGATTGCCGACAACACGCAGACCTCGCTCAAGTGGGATGGGCTGCAGCCCAATACGGAGTATCGATTCGCCATCGCCGCCGTTAAGAATGGATCCACGACCGAAACAGGTATTCGCTCGGCAATCATCACGGTCAAGACCATGCCCGATGGCATGACGATGACCGTGAGCGGACCTGCGGCGGATGCTGCGGAGGGGTCGGATCCTGGATACGACTCTTCGGTTGAGCGCACGGCGGGAAGCCACCTGACGCTCTCGGCGATTGGCCATGTGAAGCAACTCGGTGCCGACGATAGCGAAACAGGGCTGGCACCGACCTATATGTGGTACCGCAAGGGCCGCGGCGAGACAGAGTTTAAGCTCGTGGGTGCCGATGGCAACCTCGCGGCTGGAACGGCCTCAAAGCTCGAGATTGACCTGACCGCAGACGATGACGGTGCGCAGTATTACTGCCACGTGGGATACAACGACGTGGGCCTCGACACCGGCACGACGCTCGTGAATATCGAGGCCGAGGAGACGGCGCCCACAACGGTGAACGCCACCCCGATCCGCACGCGCCGCCTGTTCTCACAGGCAAGTGCGGGCGCCAAGAAGTTCCTGGACCATACGCTGGTAAACACCGCCGGCCCAACCGATTCCGAAGGCTCAAAGGACCCCGAGACTCCTGAGACCCCGACGAACCCGGACAAGCCCAAGTCCGACAACGGAGCTAAGACCGACACCAAGGTCAAGACTACGACCACAGCGAAGAACCTCGCAAACACCGGCGACCAAACATTCGCCCTAGTCGCCACCGCAGCAGCAGCGGGAGCAACGCTCGTAGTGATAGCCCTCATCATGCTGATCAAGCGCCGCAAGACCCACTAGTAGCCAGTCGAACATATCGACAACCCAAAAACCCGGGTAGCCAAAAAACAGGCCACCCGGGTTTTCTGTTGAGTGGAGACTCCGCAAGCGGAAACTGCATCCCACAATTAGCGCCCGGAACGGGACACATTTTCCGTCAAGCCCTCATCCGGAAAATCCATCCCAGTTTGAGCGCCCAGACCGGGACGCACTTTCCCAAAGGGTCCTCAACGGGAAACTGCGTCCCATAATTAGGCCGAGAAATGGGATGAACTTTCCCAATGAGAGCCAACCGGAAACCACGTCCCAGAATCAGCCCCCAAAGTGGGACGCACTTTCCCAACGAGCCTCAACCGGAAAATACATCCCGGAATCCAGCTGAATAGTGGGACACACTTTCCCAATCGGGTCCCAAGCGGAAACTGCATCCCATTCCAGACAAGAATTCCGGGACACACTTTCCGCAAACAAAGAAGGCCACATAACGTGGCCTTCGTCTTGCGCAGGACTGTCCGAGCAGGGAACCTTATATGCCTCCGCCCGGACAGACGTTTCAGTTGTGGCTCAGCAGCTAGCAGCTACTTAATCTTGGTCGTACCCGGTGCCAGGTTGGGGTCGGTCTCGTTGGCCTCGGTCTGGAAGTGCTCCGTATAGACGTTCTTGCCGTCGCGGAACATCTCGTAGTACTGCATCTTGGCGTAATCCTCGCGTGCCTTGGTTGCGGCAGCGGCGGCGGCGTCGTCACCGGTGACGTTGGAGGAGAGCGCCCAGCGCAGGCTGGCGTCCTCGTAGCCCACCGAGTTGATGGCGGGCAGCGACTCGCGCAGCGTCATGTGCGCTTTCTGGTAGTTTGTCAGCGGGGCGCCGATCAGCTGCATGAGCTGCGTGGACAGGTAGTTGGTGGACAGGTCGTCGACCTCACTCGTCTGGTCGCAGCCGGCAACATCGTAGTTAGCCCAGATGATGTAGTCGGTCTGCCACAGACGTTCCTGGTGCGTGGCATCGTCCTCGCCGGTAAACCACTTATCGTTGAACTTGGACGGGAAGAACGGCTGGTGGTCGCCCCAGAACACCACGACTACCTTACGGTCGAGCTTGCTCAGGGCGTTGAGGAAGTAATGCAGCGCCTGGTCGGACTGCTCGATGCACGAGACATACTCGTCGACATCGGAGAGCGTACCGTCCTCGACGGTCTTGGCGTCCAGGTCGGTCGTGTCGATGTTCAGGTGCATCTGCTTGTCGACCGGCAGCAGGCCCGTGTCGTAGCCCGAGTGGTTCTGCATGGTCACGTCGAAGATAAACTGCGGATCGGCGTTCTGGTCGAGCAGCTCAAGAATCTTGTCGTAGGTAGCCTGGTCGGTCACCATGCCGCGCAGGGTATCGGCGCCCTGGAAATCGTTGATGGACAGGAACTGGTCAAAGCCAAAGTCCTTGTAGACGTTCTCGCGGTTCCAGTTGGTGGCGTGGTTGGGGTGCATGGCCGTGGTGGAATATCCGAGCGATTTGAACTGCTCTGCTAAGTTCCCGGTCGTCTCCATGTTGTAGATGGTGTAGGGGTACACGCCCGAGCCCAGGTTGGCCATGGAGTTGCCGGTCATAAACTCAAACTCGGTATTGGCCGTGCCGCCGCCGTAGGCGCTCACATAGAGCTTGCCACGGCTGAGGCAGTTGGACAGGTTCTTAAAGTACTGCGGGCCCTCGTAGCCGGCGCGCATGTTCTGGTAGATCGACAGATCCGAGAAGGTCTCGTTCATGATGGCGATGACCGTGGGCTTCTCGCTGTCGAACTGCTCCTTTGCGGCGGCGCGCTCGTCGCTCTTGGCCGCGTCGGACTTGTCGTAGGCCTTGGCGTACTTTTTGAGCGTGGCCTTGGCATCGTCGACGGAGTAGTCGGCGGGTTTGGGCGGCTTGATGGACTGCGCTGCGCTAATGAAAGCGGGCAGGTAGCCCTCGCGCCAGTAACTCTCGAGCGGACGCCAGGTGTAGACGTTTATGCCGAGGGTGTTGTAGTAGTCGATGAGCGTGACGTGCGCGGTCACACCGCCCAGGCACAGCACCGCCACGAGCAGGTTGGTGAGCAGCATGCGCTTGGCGTTGGCGGCGCCCTTCTGGCGATGCGGTGCGACCAGGCCGGCGTACTCGCACAGCAGCATGGCGATGGCGGTAAAGCCCATGGACAGCACGCAGAACAGCGAGATGGAGAAGGTGTAGCCGGTGCCGGCGACCGCGGCGGCAGTGGAGATGGCCGAAAGGTCACCCGGCTGGATGGGCATGGATTTAAACGTGATGACGAAGAACTCGGCAATGCCCAGGACAAAGAGGGCAAAGGCCAGGACCGCGGGAGCTGCGCCGTGGCGCTGGAACAGGAAGAACAGGCCGGTCATGAGCACGGTGATGATGGCCCACTCGAGCAGGATGCACAGGGGGTAGACCCAGGTAAAGTCGTGGTTGGACGAGACCTCCATGCCCAGCAGCGCAAAGACGCCGGCGAGCAGCAGGCACAAAACGGCGGCGACGAGCGGTTTGCCCACAAAGGTGCCGCGTAGGCGGGCGAGCTTGCCGGTGGGGGCGGGGGCGTCGGGCGCGGCGAACGCAAAGACGCGCGGGGCGATGCGGTCGCGTGCGATGCTGGCCCAAGCGCATCCGGTGAGAATGGCGTTGGTCAGGATGAGCATCACAAAGGCGAGCGGCTCGTTTTGGGCGACGAGGCCAATGGCGCCCCAAATGGTCAAAAAGAGCTGGAACAGGCCGAAGGCGACGCTCCACCCAAGAGCGCTTTTGGCAACGGTGCCCGACTTAGCGCGAATGGCCTTGGCCTCGCGCAAGACAAGGTAGACGGTCGCCGCAAGACCGACGAGCGAGATGGCGGCAGCGAACATGCTGAGACTCCTCACAAACTTAAAACCTACGAAAGCGGGGGTTTACCCGATTGTTACCAAGATATGCGCTGCAATTGGAGGCTGCGCACAACAACCAGCCATATTAACGCGCACGTGTGGCGGTGTGGCGCAATGTAGTGGCGACCTGCGCGATAATGGACGGGAATTACACGGAAACGTAAAGGCTTCTTAAAGAAATGGCAGGGATGGGGCTATGAGCGAGCAGGTTTGCACCAAGACTGTGGATACGTGCGGCTATCCGGTCGAGACTACGGGCAACGCGGTGCTGGACATTTTGGAGCATCGCTCGTCTACGCGTGCCTTCGCGCACGATGACGACGGCCGTCCCGTGGCAGTGACCGACGAGCAACGGGCGGCGATTCTGCATGCGGCGAGTCGCGCGCCGTCGGCAGGCGCCATGATGATGTATTCCATCGTGAGCATTCGCGAGCAGTCTACGCTGGACCGTCTGGCCGATCTGTGCGACCATCAGCCCATGATCGCCAAGGCGCCCTGGGCACTAATATTTGTGGTCGATTATGCCAAGTGGATCGATCTGTTTGAGCACGCGGGCTGCTTTGAGCCCGAGTTTGTCGAGCGCACGGGCAAGGCGCCCCGCCGTGCGCCGGGTTTGGGCGACTTTGCCATCGCGGCCCAGGACGCCGTGATCGCCGCGCAAAACGCCGTGGTTGCCGCCGAGGCTCTGGGCTTGGGGAGCTGCTATATCGGTGATATCGTCGAGAATGCCGAGGAAGTGGCCGAGCTGCTGGATCTGCCTCCGTATACCATGCCGCTGTCGATGCTCATCATCGGCACGCCCCGCAAGGAGCGCCCGGCTATTGCGCATCCCGTGGTGAACCTGGTGCACGAGGAGCGCTACTGCCGCGCCGGCGCCACGACCATGGACGCGCAGGTGGCCGAGATGGACGCGATGTTCCGTCCGCATGCCCGCGAGGTAGGCGAGCGCGTGGTGGATATCTACACCCGCAAGCACACGAGCCCCTTTATGGCCGAGATGAGCCGTTCCATGGAGTGGTGGTTCAAAAACTGGCTCGGCAAGTAACGAATGCGGTGATGTGACAAAGGGACAGTCCCTTTGTCACATTCCATATCGCCGAGGTGGCCTAAAGGCCGTATAAATGTTTATTTAGCTGGGAAAACAGTGCCATTCAAACATGGGCCGATTACCTATAATTCCTTCGAACATTAAAGTTGGGAGGAAACCGGCTTATGGAACAAAAGGCCAAGGAGGCAGCCTCGCACGCTGCGATTCCTGTGAGCATCTCGGCGATGCTCGTCACGCTGGGCGTGGTGTATGGCGATATCGGCACCAGCCCTATGTATGTAACCAAGGCGCTCGTTGCCGGCAACGGCGGCATCGGAAGTGTGACGGAGGAGTTCGTGCTCGGCGCGCTCTCCCTTGTCGTGTGGACGGTCACGCTGCTGACCACCATCAAGTACGTGCTGATCTCGCTGCGTGCCGATAACCACGGCGAGGGCGGCATCTTTGCCCTGTACAGCCTGGTCAAGCGCTGCGGCAAGTGGCTCATCATCCCTGCCATGCTGGGTGGCGCCGCGCTGCTCGCCGACGGCATCCTGACGCCGGCCGTTACCGTTACCACGGCCATCGAGGGCCTGCGCACCATCCCGGCGGTCCATGCCGTGCTGGGCGATGACCAGGGCCGCGTCGTCGCCATTACGCTCGCCATCATCATCGTGCTCTTCTTGGTACAGCGCATCGGTACGGCCAAAATCGGTCACGCCTTTGGCCCCATCATGACGCTGTGGTTCCTGTTCCTGGGCGGCACGGGCTTGTTCTTTGTCTTCCAGCACCCCGCCGTGCTGCTGTGCCTCAACCCGGTGCGCGGCATCGCCTTTTTGCTGAGCCCCAACAACCATGCGGGCATCATGATTCTGGGCAGCTGCTTCCTCGCCACCACCGGTGCCGAGGCGCTCTACTCCGACATGGGCCACGTCGGCCGCGGCAACATCTACGCTACCTGGCCGTTCGTTAAGTGCTGCCTGCTGCTTTCCTATATGGGCCAGGGCGCTTGGCTTATGAACAACGCTGCCAACCCCGAGCTCATGGGCATTGCCGATCTCAACCCGTTCTACCAGATGCTCGCCCCGGGCCTGCGCCCGTTTGCCGTAGGCCTTTCCACCGTCGCGGCCATCATTGCCTCGCAGGCGCTCATCACCGGCGCATTCTCGCTGGTGTCCGAGGCCAGCCGTCTGGACCTCATGCCGCACATGCAGGTCTTCTACCCTGCCGAGACCAAGGGCCAGCTCTACATCCCCATGGTCAACAACGTCATGCTTGTCGGCTGCGTCATCGTGGTGCTGCTGTTCCAGAACTCGGCGCATATGGAAGCCGCCTACGGCCTTGCCATTACGCTGACTATGATGTGCACCACGCTGCTGCTCTTCTTCTACCTGCACGAGGAGCGCAAGCTCAAGGTTGCTCCGTGGATCTTCGCGGCTTTCTTCCTTTTGCTCGAAGGCTTCTTCTTCGTGAGCTCACTCACCAAGTTCTTCCACGGCGGCTACTTCACCATCCTCATGGCCGCGCTCATCATGGGCATCATGGTGTGCTGGTACAACGGTACGGCTGTTGAGCAGCGCCAGTTTACGCTGCTGCCGCTGCGCAGCTACCTGCCGCAGCTCAAGCGCCTGCGCGATGATGATCGCTACGAGCGCCTGAGCGACAACATCGTGTACCTGACCAAGGACACCCATACCGACTACATTGACCGCGACATCGTCTACTCGATCTTGGACAAGCATCCCAAGCGCGCTCGCGCCTGGTGGTTCGTGAATGTCGAGACCATGGACGAACCGCATACCTTTGCCTATTCGGTCGAGACGTTCGGCACCGACTACGTGTTCCGCGTGCATCTGTACCTGGGCTACAAGATCAACCAGCGCGTCAATGCCTACCTGCGTCAGGTCGTTCAGGACCTGGCTGCCACCGGCGAGCTGCCGGCGCAGACGCATGACTACTCGGTCTACAAGGATCCGGGCAACATCGGTACGTTCAAGTTCGTCCTGATCCGTAAGCTTCTGGCGCCCGAAAGCGATGTGGAGCCGAGCGAGCGTACGGCCATCACGCTCAAGTACATCATTCGTCGCGCCGCCGGCACGCCTGCACGCTGGTACGGCCTGGAGAACTCCAACGTGAGCTTTGAGTACGTGCCGCTGTTCACCAAGTTCAAGGCCGTGAACAAGATGCAACGCCTGGCTCCCAACGAGCGCCCGTAGGCGCCGACAGGTTGCACGGAGTTGGTTTTCGATGGACAAGATTGAGACCGGGGAGGCAAACATGGATGCAAAGATGCTTGATGGCCGCGAGGTGGTTGCCGAGCTGGTACGTGAGGCACGTGCCGACGCCGCCGAAGATCGGTTTTTGACGAACCGTGCCAACATGGACATGGCCGATCGCGTGATTTCGGTCGTGGCGCTGGTGTTTGTCGCGGCGTGCGTGTGCGCACTGCTCGCGCACGCGCTGTTTGTCTAACGACCGCAGGCTGCAAAGGCTATACACTTGGAACCACCACAAGGGGAAACCACCACAAAGGTGCCTGTCCCCTTTGTGGTGGTTTTTGCTTTTGAGAGAGGGGCGGGGCGCTGATGGACGTCCATGCGGACGGCGATATTGCCGAGAACTTTTGGTGGCGGCGCACGACGCTGACGCGTCGCAGCCCTCTGTATGACGCCTGCGTATCGGCGGGGCTGCTGGTCGCGGCGACGATTGTGGGCGCGCTGCTCGACCATCCGGGTCTCGCGCCGAGCATCATGATCGTCTATGTGTTCGCCGTGCAGCTGTGCGCATTCTTTACCTGGAGCCGCCTGTATTGCCTGCTGAGTTCGGCTGCCGCCGTGGCGCTCTACAACTTCCTGTTTGTCGACCCGCGCTACTCGCTGTCGTTTATCGACCGCGTCTATCCCGGCATGTTCTTCATTATGTTTGCGGTCTCGCTCGTGTCGAGCTCGATTGCGTTGGCCCTGCGCCGCGCCTTGGCGCAGGCCGCCGCCAGCGACCGCCGCACGCAGATGGTGCTCGAGACCAACCGTATGCTGCAGCGCTGCGCCGATCAGCAGCAGATTGTCCATGCTATGGCAACGCAGCTGGCGCGTCTTTCGGGCTGTCCTGTCGTGTGGTACAGCGCCGACGCCGAGGGCGATGACCTGCTGCCGCGTGCGACATACACGGCCGTGGGCGATGTCGCGCCGGTGCATGAACTGGCGCCGCAGATGCCGCCGCGGCTCTCGGCGTCCGCCTATGTGGGAACGCCGCTCGATGCCACCTACGGCGGCTCGGCGTTCTACGGCATCTACCTGACCGTGCGCTCGGGCGACACCATGGTGCGCGCGGGCGATCCCGCCTCGGTGGTGGGCGTGTTGGCTATCGTTGCCGAGCCCGACGTGCTGACGCACGAGGAGCGGACACTTTCCGATGCCATCGTGAGCGAAGGCGAGCTGGCACTCGATCGCGCCCGCGCCATGGAGGCCCGCGAGGAGGCGGCGGTGCTTGCCAAAAATGAGCAGCTGCGCGCCAATCTGCTGCGCTCCATCTCGCACGATCTGCGCACGCCGCTTACCAGTATTTCGGGTAATGCCGACGTGCTGCTCGATCAGGGTTCGACCGGCACCGCGGTGCTCGATGCCCAGACGCGCCGCGGCCTGCTGCTATCCATTCGCTCGGATGCGCTGTGGCTCAACGCCACCGTCGAGAACCTGCTTGCCATCACCAAGCTCGAGGGCGGCGGCATGCATCTGTCGACCACGCTCGAGCTTATGGACGATATCGTCGAGGAGGCGCTGCGCCATGTAAATCCGGCCGTGCGCGAGCACGATCTTAAGGTGGTGGCGAGCGATGAGCCGGCGCTCGTCAATGTCGATGCGCGCCTGATGGTGCAGCTGGTGGTCAATCTGGTGAACAACGCCATCACGTATACGCCGGCGGGCTCGCATATCGTGATTTCGATTGGCGTCGACGATGGGCACGTGACGTGTTCGGTGGCCGATGACGGGCCGGGCATCGCGCCCGAGGATCGCGAGCGGATCTTTGAGTCGTTCTACACCGCCAACCACGGTTTGGCCGACAGCCACCGCAGTGTGGGCCTGGGACTTTCGCTCTGCCGCTCCATTGCGTTGGCACATGGCGGTAGCATAGAGGTTGCCGCGGCGGACCCGCACGGCTCGGTCTTTACGATTGAGCTTCCCGTCGCCGACGTTTCGTTTGATAAGGAGTAACGCTGTGTCGAACTCTGCCGTAAAACCGCTCATCTTGGTCGTTGAGGACGACTCCGCCGTTCGCAACTTAATCGTTGCCGCGCTCGAGGCGCACGGCTTGCGCCATATGGCCGTGGAGACCGCCCATGCCGCCATCGCCGCCGCCTCGTCGCAGGCGCCGAGCATTGTGCTGCTCGATCTGGGCCTACCCGATATGGACGGCGTCAAGGTGGTGGAGTCGGTGCGCACATGGTCGGGCATGCCGATCATTGTGGTCTCGGCGCGCAGCGAGGATGCGGACAAGATCCGCGCGCTCGATGCCGGCGCCGACGACTACCTGACCAAGCCGTTTTCGGTCGAGGAGTTGCTCGCGCGCATTCGCACGACGCTCAGGCGTCTTTCGTATGCGCAGACGGGCGGCGTTGCCTCCGAGGGCTCGTTCGATACCGATGAGCTGCATATCGATTTTGATGCCGGCATCGCCACGATGGATGGCGAGGAGCTGCATCTGACGCCGATCGAGTACAAGCTCCTGTGCCTGCTGGCGCACAACGCCGACAAGGTGCTGACGCACCAGTTTATCCTGCACGAGATTTGGGGCACGGCGACCAAGAGTGACCTGGCCAGCCTGCGCGTCTTTATGGGCACGCTGCGCAAGAAGATCGAGTCCGACCCCGCGCATCCGCGCTATATCCAGACACACGTGGGTATCGGCTACCGATTGGTCACCCAGGGATAGGGCAGGGCGCGGTCCCTATAGAGCGCGGTCCCTACGCTGCCCCTCTATGAGTTGCGGTGGAATAGTTCCTGTTTTGGCCTTTGATGAGGCCGTCTGGGAGCTATTCCACCGCAAGTTTGTTATTTGCCCTTGGGCTTGCTGGCGTAGAACTTCTTCTTTTTGGGCTTACCTGCAACGGCGGGGTTGCCGTCGCCGCGCGGCCTTCGGTCGCCTGCCTGCGCGTGCGTGGGTGCTGCTGCGCGAGGCTTGCGGGCGTCGGGGTTGCGCAGTTCTTCGGTACGCTCGGCAATCTCTTCGGCACTAAAGCCGACTTCGGCCATGGCGTCCTCGATGGGCAGGCGGCGCACGATATAGCAATGGTGCACCTTTTGGTTGCGTGCGAAGTCCTCGGGGATGGTCTGCGCCGTAATGTCCTCCAGCACGACGCCCGCGCGCGCGAGCTTGCGCGTCTCGGGGCGGAAGCCGCGCAAGTTGCAGCTGAAGATGGCATGGCCGCCCTGCGCGAGCAGGCGCGATACGCCGGCCAAAAGCTCAACATGATCGCGCTGGACATCCCAGGTGCGGCGGCCCATCTTGGACGAGTTCGAAAACGTGGGCGGGTCGACAAAGATCAGGTCCCAGCGGTTGCGCGTCTGGCGCTGGTCGCGAATCCAGGCGAGGACGTCGTCGCGCACAAAGTGATGCTGCGGCCCCACAAAGCCGTTCTGACGCATGTTGCGCTCGGCCCAGTCCAGGTAGGTGTTGGAGAGGTCGACCGTCACTGTCTCCTCGACGCCGCCGTCGGCCGCGTAGCAGGTGGCGGTGCCGGTGTAGGCGAACAGGTTGAGGAAGCGGCGCGCCTGCTTGGCGTGCTCGCGCACCAGGTTGCGCGTGACGCGATGATCCAGGAAGATGCCCACATCCAAATAGTCGTCAAAGTTGACGGCAAAGGTAAGGCCACCTTCCTCGATGAGCGGCAGACGACGGCGCGCGATGTTGGCGCGTTCGCCCGATCCGCCCTTGCCGGCGCCCTGCTTGCCGTACTGCGAGCCACCACGCGAACGCATGCGGGCCTTGGCGTGCACGTGTTCGGCCGGGACATCCAGGATACGCGGCGCGATGGCCAAGATGTCGAGCATGCGGGCCTGGGCTAGTGTGGGGTCGATGGTCTTGGGCGCGGCGTATTCGGCGATGACGAGCCAACGGCCCGGCGTCTGCGGGCAGCCCTCGTACAGGTCGATGGCGGCGGAGTAGTCGGGTAGGTCGGCATCGTAGACGCGGTAGCAGCTCACGTCCTCGCGCTTTGCCCACTTGCGACGCAGGCGGGCGTTCTTGCGCAGGCGGTTAGCGAACTGCTCGGACTCGGGGATGAGCACGGGCAACGGCTTGCCGTCACCCAGGTCGAGCGTGGCGGCAGGTTCGGGCATGGGGGCGTTGGCGGTTTCGTCTTGGGCATCTGCGGTCTGCTCCTCGGCATCTGCGCTGGTCGCAGCTTCGAATGCCGCGGCGGCGTGGTCGAGAGAAGGCCAGACTTCGACGGTCGCCTCTTCGTTGTTGGGCATGACGGCGATGGAGCGCTCGGGCTCGGCGTGGAGCGCGCGAGCCAGCAATCCGTCGCGGGTGAGCGCGGCGACCGGTGCCGCGGCAAGCTCGGGCGCGCGGCGCAGCTCGCCGATGAGCGTCATGGCATCGTGCATGAGCGAAAGCGGCGTCTCGGTCGTATCCGCGACCACGGCGGCACCGGCGACGGCGCCCGCGTGGTCCAGTACAGTGGCGGACTTGGCGGCGCAAAAATCGACAAAGCGCTTGTAGCCGGCACACTTAACCATGCGCTCAGCGGTCTTGCGGGCGGCGGGGTCAACATCCACGGCAACGATGCGCGCCTGGCGCTCGCGTGCCGTCGTCTCGCGCTCGCGTGCCTCGGCACGCAGCTGCTCCCACAGGGCAGCGTCATGCAGCTGCCAGCCCTCAAAGCCCCAGTGCTCGCGGGCGGCGCCCGGAGCGCGGTCGATTAGGATATTCACTGCCTCCAGCAGCAGGCCGCCGCCGGCGCATGAGGCGTCGATCAGCGTGGGTAGGGCTTCGTTCTCGTAATCATCGGCCGTCAGCTCGCGCTCGCACAGTGCGGTCCAGCCGACCTGCGCCAGCACCAGGGCGGCGTAGTCGGGGCGCAGCACGTGCGCGCCCTCGCCGGCGCGGGTCGCTGCGGGCGGCAGGCGTTTGAACAGTGGGTCGCCCGAAAGGTCCAGGCTTATGCTCGCGCGGCGCTGGCGCAGCGAAAGCAACAGGTGAACATCGGGGTCGGCGGCATCGACGTCGGCGCGACGTCCCGTGGTCTCGGCCAGGCGGTCGCACAGCGCGTCTTTGGCGCGCAGGGCCGAGAAGCGCGTGTTGCGTAGCTGCTCGGTCACGCCGCGGGCGGTAATGGCGATGGTGGCGCCGGGGCGGACGATGCTCTCCCAGGCGATGTCGTAAACGCCGTCGTACAACTCATCGGCATCCTGCGCCTCAAAGCGCCCGAGCACCGCGAACACGCGGCTGGCCAGGCGCGACCACAGGCAGGCGCGGTAGCCTTCTTCGAGCTCGCCCTCAAACGTAGCGCGGCCCTTCAGGCGGCGGACATGCGAAAGCCCGAGGCGTTTAAGCTCATCGGCGAGTGCGGACTCAAAGCCCTCGGGGCAGCTTGCGTAAAATTCCATGGGTGACCTCTCTGGTTGCGTCGCTCCATTATATGATGGATGCTTCGTTTGCCCTTATCCTCGAAAGGAACCCATATGATTGATGCGTGCCCCGATCCCGCCGTACTCTTTTTTGACGTTGACGGCACGCTGACGTCGTTCGATCCCGACGATATGACCGATAAGGACTTCAATGCAATCCATCCGTCGAAGGCCGTTGTCGATGCATTTGGTCGCCTGCGCAATGCGGGTCACCAGGCATTTATCTGCACGGGTCGCCCCTTGTGGCTGATTGCCGATGGCCTGCGCGCGCTGAACCCGGCGGGTATCGTTGCCATGGCGGGGGCCACGCTCGAGGTCGAGGGCCGCGTGGCACACGAGGACTGCATTGACGAGGACATTGTTGAGGAGCTCGCGCGTCGCATTACTGTGGCGGGCGGCGAGGCATTGTTCGAGACGAACGGTGCCACCTATTCACTTGAGCCAGTTGGTGTCGAACAGTCATTTCTGCTAGGCGCCGGCGTGGTGCATGGCACCGATCAGATGCGCATCGATGGCCGCTTGCGCGTAGGCAAGGTGTGCATTAACGCGTACGACCTGGCTCGCGTAGCCAACGATGACGGCTTTATCGAGCGCGAGTTTGAGCTGTGCAACACCGGTGGTCAGAATCGCGAGCTGAGCCCCAAGGGCATCGACAAGGGCGTGGGCGTGGCGCGAGCGCTGGAGTATCTGGGCCGCGAGGGAAATGCGCGCACCTTTGGCTTTGGCGATTCCGGCAACGATCTGGGTATGCTCGCCGCCGTCGAGACGGCTGTAGCCATGGGCAACGCCATGCCCGAGGTCAAAGCAGTCGCCGACTACGTGACCGACGATGTCGCACACGACGGTACCGTCACAGCGATGCGCCATTTTGGGTTGATTTAATAAATGGCCGGGTCGCCCGCAGTGGGGGCGACCCGGCCATTTGAGCTATTTTGCAATATAGAGCTTGGGATGACTGCGACTGCTCTCGATCGCCGCCGTCATGATGCCCTCGTCGTCTCCATCAACGATGATGCCGTCGAGGTCATCGATCTGCGCGGACTGATAAAAACTGGTCTTATTGAACTTTCCCTGGTCAACCATCATGTAGCCCTGGTTTGAGTTGATAAGGTACATATGCTTGATCATGGCCGAGAAGTCGTGCTCGACGGTAAAACCGTGGTCGGGGTGGAATCCGTCGGCACTGACAAACGCCTTGTCGGCATGTAGTTTGCTCATGCAGTCGAGCGTTAGTGCGCCCGCGAGATAGAGGTGGCCCTTGCGCACGGAGCCGCCCAGCAGCACTACCGAAGCATTGGGGAGATTGAAGCTGGCGTAGTTCGCGATTGCAAGATCGCCGGTGATAATGGTGATCTCACGCTTGTCCATGAGGGCCTTAGCGAAGTAAAAGCCTGTGGTGCCGATATCAATTACCAGAACATCGCCATCATCAACAAGAGTTGCTGCGGTTGCGGCGATGGCCTCCTTGGCCTCGACTTGGACATTGATGCGCTCCTCGGGATACGAGATTGCGTTGGAGCGAGAAAGCGATACCGCTCCGCCGCGTACGCGACGCAGCTTGCCTTCGGATTCCAGCGAGATGAGGTCGTGCCGTGCGGTGACTTCCGAAACCGAAAAACGGCGAACGATGTCGGATACCGAGATATTTGGCTTTTCGGCCAGCCAGTTCATGATAAATCGCTGACGCTCGGCCGGTGAAAGGTCTGAAGTAGATGCCATATGCCGCTCCTTTTGAACAAAAGGTAAAAGATGCGCCTTTCGTAATCGAAATATAACGTATCGATATGAAAAGAACAAGGCAAATTCGAATGAATCAAAAAGAACGGAATGGCATGTCACAAATGCATGCGTAGCAGATAGTTCGCACGTAAACGGGCTATAAAGAGTCTCATTCTGAAGGTGCCGCCCAAAAGAAGTACGTTCACGCCCGATATTCGACCGTTCACGGAAAGTTGACAATTGAGCTTTCGATAGCTTTTGAAATGGTTTATAAAAGAAAACCGAAAAGCTTTTGAAACAAAGAAGAAGGCTTTCGATAGCAATAGTGTTAGATGAGAAAGGACCGAACATGGCGATCAAGGTGTTTGCCGACGGCGCTAACCTCGAGGGTATGCTTGACATGCATGACAATGGCAACGTTCAGGGCTTCACGACCAATCCTTCCCTTATGAAGGCCGGCGGCGTGACCGACTACCGCGCTTTTGCCAAGACGGTTCTTGAGCACATTACTGATGTGTCGGTCTCTTTTGAGGTATTCGCCGACGACGAGGCGGGTATGGAAGCCGAGGCTCGCGAGATCGCAACCTGGGCAGACAACGTCTACGTTAAGATCCCGGCGCTCAACACCAAGGGTGAGTCCACTGCCGCTCTGGTCAAGCGCCTTTCTGCCGACGGCATCAAGGTGAATGTCACCACTATCTTCACGCCCGAGCAGGTCGACGAGTTTGTCGATGCCGTCTCTGCCGAGACCCCCTCTATTCTGTCCATCTTTGCCGGTCGCATTGCCGATACCGGCGTCGATCCGCTGCCCCTCATGGCGGAGTCCGTAAAGAAGGCTGCCGTTAAGCCTGCTGCCGAGGTTCTCTGGGCGTCTACGCGCGAGGTCCTCAATATCTTCCAGGCGGAGTCCGTTGGCTGTCAGATCATTACGGTCCCCAATGCCCTTCTTGCCAAGCGCAAGAATTTCGGGAAAGATTTGCTTGAGTACTCGCTTGATACGGTCAAGGGCTTTGCCCGCGACATTCAGGCGCTTGGTTTTCATATCCTGCCCGAGGAGTAGGGGACGAGCATGCTGACCGATCTTCTTAAGCCTGAGCTTGTTGCCTGCCACGTCGAGGCCTCCGACTGGGAGGAAGCGATCAAGGCATGCGGTAAGTTGCTCGTAGACGCTGGCAAATGCGACCAGAGCTATGTTGACGCCATGATTTCATCGGTTCACAAATTCGGCCCCTATATGGTCTTGGAAGAGGGCATCGCCATGCCCCACGCTCAGGCAGATGGCAATGTGAGTGAAGCGGGGATCTGTATCGTCACGCTTGACCCTGCCATTGCGTTTGGACACGAGGATTTCGATCCGGTTCACGTGCTCGTGGGTATTTGCGCACCCGACCCCAAGGCTCATCTTGGCTGCTTGGCGGAGCTTTCGCAGATGTTCGAGGACGAGGACTGCGTTGCCAAGCTCAGCGCATGCGATACGCCCGAGCAGGTTTTGGAGACCATGCGTTCATTCTTTTAGGCCTTAATGGCACGGCGATGCGTCGCCGCTTTTGGATAGACGGAAAACCGTCACGTGTAGGAGAGGAAGGTTGCCATGCATATCATCACCGTATGCGGAAACGGCATCGGGTCCAGCCTGATGCTCGCTGGCAAAGTCGAGGAGCTTTGCGAGGAGGAGGGCATCAAGGCCGACGTTGAGTCTATGGACCTGAACGGTGCTTCTTCCGCAAATCCGGATCTGTTCATCACCGTTAAAGAACTCGCCCCCGAGCTCCACGGCAACGTTGTGATCGTTCGCAGCTATGTGAACAAGAAGAAGATCCGCGAAGACGCCCTCGAGGCAATCAAGGCGGCCGCCGCTAACGCCTAAAGCGGCACAAAAAAGGGCGGTTCCCTGTGGAAGAGGGAAACGCGCCCACGTTAGAGAGAAAGGAAGCGCAGATGCAAGCCATCCTTCCCATACTTGAGTTTATCCAATCGATTCTGACCAAGCCAGCGTGGATTATGGGTCTATTTGCCTTTGTGGGCCTTGTCGCGCTTAAGCGTCCTGCCCACAAGGTGATGACGGGCACCCTGAAGCCCATTCTTGGTTACATCATGCTGTCCGCCGGCGCCGCTGTTGTTCAGGAGAACCTTGCTCCGCTGGGTACCTTCATCGAGACCGGTTTCCACATCACCGGCGTCGTGCCCAACAACGAGGTCGTCGTTTCGATGGCTCAGAGCGTCCTCGGCGTTCAGACCATGATGATCCTGATTCTCGGCTATGTCGTGAACATTATCATTGCCCGCTTTACCAAGTTTAAGTACATCTTCCTGACGGGCCATCACAGCATGTTTATGGCCTGCCTGCTGTCTGCCGTTCTGCAGGCATCTGGCTTCCAGGATGTCCAGCTTGTCATCGTGGGCGGCATGTTCCTGGGCCTCGTGAGCGCTATGCTTCCCGCCGTTGGTCAGCGTTTCACCGAGAAGGTTACCGATGGCGATGAAATCGCCATGGGCCACTTCGGTTCACTCGCCTATTACATCTCCGCTGCAGTCGGTACGCTTTTTGCTAAGGACGCCGAGGAGAACAGCACCGAGAAGATCGAGGTTCCCGAGAAGTTCGCCTTCCTGCGCGACACTACCATCTCCACGGCTCTTACCATGGCCTTCTTCTACCTGGTTACCGCTTTCGCCGCTTACATCGCAGATCCTGCGGTCGTTACCAAGACCGCTGGCGGCGACAACGTGATTGTCTATGCCCTGACCTGTGCCCTGTCCTTTGCCGTTGGTGTCACCATCGTCTATAACGGCGTTCGTATGATCCTTGCCGACCTGGTCCCGGCTTTCCAGGGCATCTCCAACAAGCTGATCCCCGGTGCCATCCCCGCCGTCGACTGCGCCGTCTTCTTCCCCTATGCTCCCACCGCCGTCATCCTCGGCTTTGTCGCTTCCTTTATCGGTGGCGTGGTCGGTATGTTCATCGTGGGCGCTACCCTGGGCATCTTCATCATCCCGGGCATGGTTCCTCACTTCTTCTGCGGTGCTACCGCGGGCATCTACGGCAATGCTACCGGCGGTCGCAAGGGCGCAGCTCTTGGCGCTTTCGTCAACGGCCTGCTCATCACCTTTGCCCCGGCCCTGCTCCTGCCCGTTCTTGACGTCTTTGGCTTCAAGAACACTACGTTCGGCGACTTTGATTTCTCCGTCATTGGCATTACGCTTGGCCGCGCTGCCGAGGCCTTCGGTACCACCGGTGTCTACGCGATTCTCGCTGTCCTTTTGATCGTCGCCTTCGTTCCCAACTTCATCCACACCAAGGGTGCTGTGATCAATCACGTTGAGGAAGAGTAATCCAGGCATACGTTAAGCCCTAATCGGGCGGAGCTCCGATAACCGGCTCCTACACGGAAGCGGTGACGTCTCAAATGAGGCGTCACCGCTTTTTGTTTTGGACTGGTTGTGAAAACGCACCGGTGAAGCGCTGTCTCTGCGCCGCGAACGGAATCAACCGCGATGATCAGCAAAAACGTTTTGCCGCTGGGGTGTCGATATAAAAATGGTAAAACTGCAAAACCGTTCGCCGAGAAGATGAAAACCCGCAGCTCACGCCTTGATAAACGTAGGTAAAGTGTTTAGCAGTTTATCGCCCATGTGCAAACGAAAGGAATCAGGCAGATGGCAATCAAGGTGTTCGCTGACGGTGCAAACCTCGAGGGCATGCTCGACATGTACGAGAACGGCAACGTTCAGGGTTTCACGACCAACCCGTCCCTTATGAAGAAGGGCGGCGTGACGGATTACCGCGCGTTTGCCAAGGAGGTCCTGGCCCACATCACCGATGTGTCCGTCTCGTTTGAGGTCTTTGCCGACGACGTCGAGACCATGGAGGTCGAGGCCCGCGAGATCGCTACCTGGGCCGAGAACGTCTACGTCAAGATTCCGTGCGTGACTACCAAGGGCGAGTCCACCGCCGAGCTGGTCCGCAAACTTTCGGCCGACGGCATCAAGGTCAACGTCACCACCATCTTTACGCCTGCGCAGGTCGACGAGATGGTCGAGGCCGTTGACGCCGAGACGCCGTCAATCATCTCGCTCTTTGCCGGCCGCATCGCCGACACCGGCGTCGACCCCATTCCGTTTATGACGGAGTCGGTCAAGAGGGCCGCCGCCAAGCCCAACTGCGAGGTCCTGTGGGCATCCACACGCGAGCTTATCAATATTTACCAGGCGGAAGGATGCGGTTGCCAGATCATCACGGTGCCCAATAGCATCCTGGCCAAGCGCAAGAACATCGGCCGTGACCCGTACGAGGTCTCGCTCGATACCGTGCGCGGTTTTGCCAAGGATATCGCCTCGCTCGGTTTCCATATCCTGCCGTAACGCGAACGCTGACTACATCGCGGGTTGTTCGCCCCGGCCTTTCCTTTCCCTATCGCTCACGCGCTTCGCGAGGGTCGCGCTAGGCAAAGGAAAGGCCGGGGCTGCCGACACGAACTTGCCGGTAGGTTGGTGATAGGCTTCCATATCCTGCCGTGGACAAAGGTACCCCCGCCTGCGCCGTGCAAAATTGAGAGTATTCAGCAAGGTAAAGGCTTTTACCAGCTGGGTGAAGCATGGAACAGCCCCCGTTTTGGCTCTGATGACGCTAAAACGGGGGCTGTTTCTTGCTTTTTCGTCTCTGAGGGGCATCCGGAACGGTGGAATTTGCAGAATACTCGCGATTTTGCACGTCGCGAGAGGGGGGACCCTTGCTTGGCGGTTTACTTCCCCTGCACCATGGTGAGGGAGATCTTCTTGCGGTCGCGATCGACCTTTTCAACCCACACCTTGACCGTGTCACCGACGCGCACCACGTCGCTGGGGTGCTTGACGAAGCGGTTGGCCAGCTTGGAGATGTGCACGAGGCCGTCCTGGTGCACGCCCACGTCGACGAAGGCGCCAAAGTCGACGACGTTGCGCACCGTGCCCTTGAGTTCCATGCCGGGCTCCAGGTCGTCGATCGAAAGCGCCGAGCGGCTAAAGACTACCTCGGGCGCGTCGTCGCGCGGGTCGCGACCGGGCTTCTTGAGCTCGTTGACGATGTCGATGAGCGTCAGGGTGCCGCAGTCCAGGTCGCTTGCCAGCGCCGAGATGCTGCCCAGGCGGCGCTCGATATCGGGCACGCCGCCGCGGCTGAGCTCGCTTGTCGCAACGCCGGCGCGTTCCAGGACGGCCGTGGCCACCTCGTAGCTCTCAGGGTGGACACTTGTCGCGTCGAGTGGGTTCTTGCCGCCACTGATGCGCAGGAAGCCCGCGGCGTTGAGATACGCCTTGGGCCCCAGCTTGGGGACCTTCTTAAGCTGACGGCGATCGGTAAAGGCGCCGTTTTCCTCGCGGTAGGCCACGATGTTTTTGGCTACGCTCGGCGTAATGCCCGACACGTAGCCCAGCAGGCTTGCGCTCGCGGTGTTGACGTCGACGCCCACACGGTTGACGACGTCTTCCACCACGTGGCCCAAGGTGCGCGAAAGCTCGGCCTGGTCAAGGTCGTGCTGGTACTGGCCAACGCCGATGGACTGGGGCGGAATCTTGACGAGCTCTGCCAGCGGGTCTTGCAGACGGCGGCCCAGGCTCATGGCGCCACGTACGGTGACGTCCAGATCGGGATACTCCTGGCTCGCGAGCTCGGAGGCGGAGTACACCGACGCGCCCGCCTCGTTGACGATGGTGTAGCGAAGGCTGGGCGCCTGCTCGGCAATAAACTCCGAGATGACTTCCTCGGTCTCGCGGCTGGCGGTGCCGTTGCCGATGACGATGGTGTTGACGCTGTCCTTCTTGACGAGGCGGGCGAGCTCGCGCTTGGTGCCGGCGACGTCGTGGCGCGGCTTGGTGGGGTAGACCACGCCGTGGTCGAGCAGCTTGCCGGTCTCGTCCATGACGGCGACCTTGCAGCCGGTGCGGTAGCCCGGATCGAGCGCGAGTACGCGGGCGCCGCGCACGGGGCGCGCCGAGAGCAGGCCTTCGAGATTCTTGGCAAAGACGTTGATGGCCTCGGTTTGGGCGCGAACGGTGAGTTTGGCGCGGGCCTCGCGCTCCAGCGAGGGAGCCATGAGGCGTTTGTAGCCGTCGGCGATGGCGGCATCGAAGATGGGAGCAAACACGCCCTGGCGTCGGGGCCAACGGCTGCCGAGGCGCACCGTGGCGGCAGCGCCGTCGACGTTCACGCGCACGCGGAGCTTGCCCTCGCGCTCACCGCGGTCGATAGCCAGCACGCGGTGGTTGGGTATACGGCGCAGCGGCTCATCATAGCTGTAGTACGGCTCGTAGGGGGTCTTCTCGGCGGGGTCGGTGGCCTCGACGACGATGTCGGCGGTGTTTTGCGTAAAGGTGCGCAGGTCGGCGACGTTCTCCGGGTCCTCGGCTACCGTCTCGGCCACGATGTCGGCGGCGCCGGCAAGCGCCTTCTCGGGCGTGTCGAAGCCGGCCTCCTCGTTAACGTATGCCGCGGCGGTGTCGAGCGCGCTGCCCTTGGCGGATGCCTGCATGATGATCATGTTGGCAAGCGGCTCCAGGCCTGCCTCGCGGGCCTTCTGCGCGCGGGTCATGCGCTTTTTGCGGTAGGGCTTGTAGAGGTCCTCGACACGCTGGAGCTGCGTGGCCTCGCGAATCTGCTGCTCGAGTTCGGGCGTGAGCTTGCCCTGGGCGTCGATGAGCAGAATGACGTCCTCTTTACGCTGCTCAAGATTGCGCAGGTATGACAGGCGCTCGTCGAGGGCGCGCAGGGCGACGTCATCCATGCCGCCCGTGGCCTCCTTGCGGTAGCGCGAGATAAAGGGGATGGTGTTGCCCTCGTCGATGAGCTTGACGGCCGCCTCGACGTTGGCGGCCTTAAGGTTGAGCTCGCGGGCGAGCTGGGCGATAAGATCCATGGGACTCCTTGCGTTTAAGGTGCGTTTGCAGCACAGAGCTACCAAGGATACCACCCGCCGCTCCACCAAAGCAGTCTTTTTGGGACGGGGCCCCATCAACCAAGCACCGGTCTAGCAGACGGAGCGCCGTAGCAAAATGCCCCGCGGGCAGGAGGCTGCTCGCAGGGCAAAGAAGAGGGGTTTATTTGTGGCGGACCAAAGGGACTCGGCATGGGGTTTCTGCCGCGGTCCGCGCTTAAGGCATTACAGCTCGACGAGCTGGCCGGTCTCGGCTGCCTCCTTGATAGCGTTGAGAAGCGTGAGCGTCTTAACGTTGTCGGTGGGGGTCACGACGGGCTCAACCTCACGGCGGACAACCTTTACAAAGTGCTTGAGCTGCATCTTGTGCGGCAGTGCCGGGTCGACGGCCGGAATTTCCATCTGCAGCGGCTTGTGCCAGTTGGAGGCGCCGTCGTAGGAGAACTGGTGCAGGCGGGGCAGCGACAGGGCGCCCAAGGTTCCGCCGATAAAGTAGGCGTCGGCGTCGAAGGGACGGTACTGCGGGTCCTCGCGAGCGGTGGCCTCCCAGTTCCAGGGGCTGGCGGTGGCATCGGAGATGGTCATGCTTGCGAGCGCGCCATCGGCAAAACGGACGTTGACCACGGCGGAGTCCTCGGTCTCAAAACCGCGGGCGGCGCTGGACTGCATGCCCTGGACGGCGACGGGCTCGCCCAGCAGGTAGCGGAGCAGGTCGACGTCGTGCACCAGGTTGACCAGGATCGGGCCGGCACCCTTCTTGCGGCGCCACTCGACATCAAAGTACTCGTCGTTCTTATAGATCATGTAGTGGAAGCTCGATACGGTGAGCTTGCCCAGCTCGCCGGACTCGATGATTTCCTTGGCCTTGTTCACAAACGGGTTGTGACGACGGTGCTGGCCCACGAGCACGGGCACGCCGGCGGTCTCGGCCTCGGCGGCAAAGGCCTGGGCATCCTCGAGGTCATTGGAGATCGGCTTTTCGACCAGCGGCACGATGTTGCGCTTCACGGCCTCGCGGGCAACGCCCAGATGCAGGTCGTTGGGGGTGGCGATGATGACGGCCTCGGGCTTGACCTCGTCCATCATCTGGGCGGGATCGGTGTAAAACGGCACGCCGGCGGCCTCGGCCGTGGCGCGGGCGCCCTCAAAGGCGTCGGCGATGGCGACGAGCTCGGCTTCGGGCTCCTCGGTGACAAAGCGGATGTGGTTGCGGCCCATGGCACCGGCGCCGATAACGGCAATGCGGACGGGATTGAGCTCAGACATTTCGACTCCTTAATACTGGTGACCGGTGGAATGCGACAAAGGGACTGTCCCTTTGTCGCATCGGTAAAACTAGGCGGACTTCTTCTTGCTGTCGGAGACCATCATGTAGACGGTGAGCACGACGGCGATGGCGGCGATCACAATGGCGCCGTAGAAGGACTGCTGGTAGGCGGCGCTGCCGGCCTCGGCGTGATACAGCACGGCGGTGATGGGCTGGCTGATCCAGGTAGAAGCGGCGTAGCCCAAAAACATGATGCCGTAGTTGACGCCGATGTTGCTGGTACCGAAGGCGCCACCGGTGAGCGGCGGATAGATGACGAGCAGGGCGCCAAAGCTAAAGCCGAGCAGGGCGAGCGCCACAAAGAACATGCTCTGCGTAAAGCTCATCGACATGATGACGAGGGCGACGATGGTCACGACAAGGCTGATGAGCAGCGACTTGTAGGCGCCGAGCTTGTCGATGATCTGACCAAAGGAAAGGCGACCGACCAGGTTGGCGCAGGTGTTGACGGAGACGACCACGCCGCCGAGGGCGACAGCCGCGGCGCTCGTGGGGTCGGCGAAGAGCTGGACGGCGGCGATGGAGGCAACCTTGCCCACGAGCAGGGTGCCCGCGGTGGCGGCAAAGGCGAAGGTGACGATGAGGACCCAGAAGCGCGGGGTCTTGACCATCTCGCCCGGGGTGAGGTCGCCGAAGGTACCGGCGTGCGCGCCGCCCTTGGGGGCCTCGAAGCCCTCGGGCAGCCAACCGGCCTCGGGGGCCTTCAGGAACAGGGCGGAGGCGGCGATCGTCACAAAGAAGATGACGCCGAGTGCCTTGAGGGCGCCAAAGATGCCCAGACTCGGGATGAGCAGCGAGGCGAGCACCGGGGACAGCACAGCGGGGCCGGCGGTCGAAGCGGCCAGGGTGATGCCGGAGGCGAGGCCCTTCTTGTCGATGAACCACTTTTGGCCGGTGGTGAGCGCGGGGTTGTAACCCAGACCGTTGCCGATGGCGGCGACGAGCGAGAACCACAGGTAGAACTGCCACGGCTCGGTGACGGTGCCGGACATGAACCAGCCCACGCCGTAGCACACGGCGGCAGCGATCACGACGTTGCGCGGGCCGATCTTATCGGAGATGCGGCCGGCGAAGATGCCCGTCACGGCCATGATGGTCTGGAAGACCGGGAAAGCCCAGGTAAGTGCGCTGGACCACTCGGGGTAGACGGCGAGCAGGTTCTTGGACACGACGGAGTACAGCGCGATGGAGCTGATGAAGAACATGGTGACGCACGCGGCGGAAAGCACGACGGCGCGACCCTTGTTGGAGTTGGTGGAAGCCATGGGACTCTTTCTAATCGATGCGGGGGGAGGGGAGGGGCAAACGCCGCTGAGGTGCTTGCCCCGCGCCCCTTTCTACCGGGTTGGTTTACTGGTCGGTCGGCTTGGCGACGCCGGACTCATCGGACCAAAGCTCGACACCCTTGTTCTTAAGGTAGTTGTCGGCATAGGCGCGACGGCCGCCGGGCTTAGCGGTGAGGTCGCCCATCATGTTGGAGAAGCCGCCATCAACCTTGATGGCGTCGCCGGTGGTAAAGTCCGAGCGCTTGGACGCCAGGAACATGACGGCGTTGGCGATATCGCTGACCTCGCCGATGCGGCGCGTGGCGATAAGGCGGCTGCGGCTCTTCTCGACCTCGGGGTCAGCGTAAAAGCTCGCCGACATGGGGGTCTTGACAAAGCAGGGCTCGACGCAGTTGGAGCGCACGCCGTAGGGGCCCCACTCGGCGGCCAGCATCTTGGACATCATGTTGACGCCCGCCTTGGTGGAGCTGTACACGCCCGAGAACGTCTCGGGGGAGTGGCTGGCGACGGTCGAGATGTGCACCAGACGACCCTGGCCGGCCTTGATCATCTCGCGACCAAAGCGCTGCGAGGTGATGAAGTAGCCAGTGAGGTTGACGTTGATGACCTCGTTCCAGTCACTCAGCGGCAGGTCTTCCATGGCGGCGAAGCGCAGGATGCCGGCGGTGTTGACGAGGACGTCGACGCGGCCGAAGTCGGCGATGGTGGCATCGACGGCGGCCTGAACCTCGTCCTCGTCGGTGGCGTTCATCTTGTAGCCCTCGGCGTGGATGCCAAACTCGGCGGCGAGGTCGGCGGCTGCGGCCTTGACCTTTTCCTCGTCCAGATCGAGCAGGACGACGTTGGCGCCGTTGCGGGCGAACTCGCGGCAAATCTCGACGCCCATGCCGCCGAGTGCGCCGGTCACGGCGCAGACATCGCCCTCGAGCTTAAGCCAATTGCTCATAGGAACTTCCCTTCTTGTGCCTCCCAGTGGGTCGCTCCCATTAACCGACCCACGTGGTTTTCGCTGGTTATCGTATGCTTTGCATTTGCGCAGGTGAATTGCATATTTGTTAGAATGGCGTTAACCATAGGTTTACACTGTACATTGAGGTTTGTTCTCAATTGAGCGCGTGACCTGCGAAAACGACCCCCTGCGGTGCTGTGGGCCCGCGAGTGCGAAAACGGGAGATTGACGTGTACGATCGACGACTTGACGCTATTTCGGCCGCCGCGGAGCTGGGAAGTTTCTCGCGTGCCGCGGCAAAGCTGCGCGTGTCGACGCCGGCACTCGTCAAGCAGGTTTCGGGCTTCGAGGCCGAGTTCGGCATCACGCTGTTCGAGCGCTCGCATTCGGGCGTCAAGGTGACGCCGGCGGGTGCTCTGCTGGTGGACGACGCGCGCTCGATCATGCGCCAGTCCGAGGACGCACTGCGTCGTGCCCGACGCGCGGCGGGCGATGGCGGCGCCGTGCGCCTGGGTGTGTCGATGATGTGCCCGGGGCGCCATACACTCGCGCTATGGCCGCAGCTGCACGACATGGAACCGCGTTTGCGTTTTGAGATTGTGCCGGTGGGGGACCTTTACGATGAGCACGAGACCGTTATGCGCAGTCTGGGACGCGAGGTCGACGTGGTGCAGTCGAGTTTTTCGACCCCGCGCTGGGGAGACGCCTGCCAAAAGCTTCGCATCGTTACCGTGCCGTTTTATATCGACGTGCCGCGCACAAGCCGACTCGCGCGCAAGACGCGCATCACGGTTGCCGACCTGGAGGGTATGCGCCTGCGCGTGCTTCGTCACGGCAACGACGCCATGGACAGCCTGCGTATCGATCTTTTGGCCGACGGCGGCGTGGACGTGATCGACGTGGACAGCTTTGACTTTGCGCTTTTTAACGAGGCGGAGGAAAAGGGCGACGCGGTGCTCACCTGCGGAGCGTGGTCGGGCGTGCACCCGGCCTTTGTGGGCGTACCGTTTTTGTGCGGCCGCGAGGTGCCGGTCTATTTGCACTACCCGCTCGAGCCCACCCTCCAAGTCCAAAAATTCGTCAACGCCATTGCCCAACTCCTCAAGTAGCTCACACAAAACGAGGCCCTGGCCAAACGGCCAGGGCCTCACTAACCTTTATTCCGTTTTAAACGACGGGCTGATCACGCGTAGGAGGGTGCCCCGTGGACGGCGGTGTATTTCCTCCGCGCGCAGTTTCGCAGCGCAGCGAGAATGTTTGAGCACGGAGGAATTACCCCGCCGCCCCGGGGAACCCTCCGTCAGTAATCGTTCCTACTCCAGCTCAAACGCACCCGTGTAGAGCTGGTAGTAATATCCGCGCTTGGCGATCAGCTCGTCGTGGTTGCCGCGCTCGATGATGCGGCCGTGGTCCAGACAGATGATCGCATCGGAGTTACGTACGGTGGACAGGCGGTGCGCGATGACAAACGTCGTGCGGCCCTCCATGAGCTTATCCATGCCCGCCTGAACGATGGCCTCGGTGCGGGTGTCGATGCTCGACGTTGCCTCGTCCAGAATCATTGCCGGCGGATCGGCGACGGCGGCGCGGGCGATCGAAATCAGCTGGCGCTGGCCCTGCGACAGCTGGGCGCCGTTGCCGGTGAGCATGGTGTCGTAGCCGTCGGGCAGGCGGGTGATAAAGTCGTCCGCGCCCGCGAGCTTGGCCGCCGCGATGCACTCCTCGTCGGTGGCATCCAGGTTGCCGTAGCGGATGTTATCCATCACGGTGCCGGTGAACAGGTTCACGTCCTGCAGCACGACACCCAGCGAGCGGCGCAGATCGGCCTTGCGGATCTTGTTGACGTTGATGCCGTCGTAGCGAATCTTGCCGTCGGCGATGT
>CALBOJ010000065.1 GCA_937896835.1 uncultured Collinsella sp. | reverse complement strand
ATGTTCGCGCCCGCCATGCTGTTTTCTATATCAGGCCTCATGGTCGGCATCTCCGCCCTCGCCACGACCGTAGACATCGTCGGCGATCTCGCCGTATACGGAACCCCTTGGTACGTTTTCTGGACCATCATCCAGCGCGGCTCGTGGACGGTCTTTAAACGTCTCCCGCTCCTTTTTGCCGTAGCGCTGCCTATCGGTCTTGCCCAAAAGCAACCGGCACGCTGCTGCCTCGAGGCGCTCGTAGCCTATTTTGCCTACTGTTTCTTTTTGAGCGAGATCATTAAGCTGAGCGGCGACAACCTTGGACTTAAGTACCCGTCGTCTTTAACCCCCGCCAGCGGCATCACCGTCATCGACGGCATCAAGACGCTCGACACCGGCATTATCGGCCCGCTGGCGGTGTCGGCAACCGTCGTCGCCATCCATGACCGCTTCTACGATGCCAAGGTTCCCGATTGGCTCGGCACCTTCTCGGGTTCCTCGCTGGTCTACCTCATCAGCTTTTTTGCCGTGTTTGCCCTTGCCGCCATCTCGGCCGCCATCGTGCCCTTCGCATACGCTGTGACCGAAACGCTGCGCCACGCACTTGCGGGCGTCGGCCCCTTCGGCGTGGGCATCTTTGTGTTTTTGGAGCGAGCGCTCGAGCCCATGGGGCTGCACCATCTGCTCTATATGCCCATCTATTACGACAATCTGGTCATTCACGACGGTATTTACGCCACGTGGACCAACCTGCTCCCCATTCTCTCCCATAGCACGCGCCCTTTAAATGAACTTGCGCCCTGGGCGGGTTTTACCGCCACCGGCTGGGGCAAGCTCTTTGGCCTTCCCGCCATCGCGGCAGCATTCTATTTCACCGCCAAACCCGAACGCCGCGCCGGCCTTAAGGTCATCCTTTTGCCCGCCATCGTCGCCTCGGTGGTCTGCGGCGTCACCGAGCCGCTCGAGTTTCTCTTTATGTTCACCTATCCCGGACTCTTTTTGCTCTACGCCGTCCTGTCCTCCTGCCTTGCCATGACCATGAACTTCTTTGGCATCGTCGGCATCTTCTCGGGCGGTCTCATGGAAATGACGGCCTTCAACTTCATCCCACTCATGCGAATGCATGCCGGCTCCTACCTTTTGGCGCTCGGTATCGGTCTTGCCTTTAGCCTCATCTTTTTTGTTAGTTTTCGAGCACTCATCTTGGTCTATGACCTTAAGACGCCGGGCCGCGAGGATCATGTCTCCAATCGCGCGGCAATCGATCGTTTAACGGGAAGCGGCTTTGCCAAAGAGCAATCTCCCAATGGCGAGGTCGGTATTCAATCCGATCAAGATCACGTCCTCGCCGAGCGGGTAATTCAGCTTTTAGGTGGCGTTGGCAATATCGTGGGCGCAACCAACTGCGCCACGCGCCTGCGCGTCGAGGTCGCAGACCCTTCCATCGTTGCAGATAATGCGTCGTTTGTCGCGGTGGGCGCCAAGGGCCTCATCATTACGGGCAAGACCGCCCAGGTGATTATTGGCATCTCCGTTCCCCGCGTTAAAGAGCATTTTGACCAGATCATGGGCCTCGAGCCGGGATTTGTGCCCACCACCTCGGCCTCCCCTGCCGCCAGCGCAGCCCATAAGCGCGGCGATATCTGCTTCTTCGATATCGACGGAACACTCGCCTGGCAAGACCCTCGAGTGGCACAAGAACTTCCCGAGAGCGAGCGAGACCTCTCCCCCTATCCCAATGAAGCGGTCTCGCAAGCCATCCGTGATTTTGTCGCCAAGGGCAATATGGCGTTTATCTGCACAGGGCGCACGCTGAGCTGCATCCATCCAAAGCTGCTCGAGCTGCCCTGGACCGGCATCGTCTGCCTCGCGGGTGGCTATGTCGAACTTGAGGGACACGTGATTCGCGATTTGGCGATGACGCCCGGTATGCTGCAGCGTCTTGCTCCCATTCTTGAGCAATCGGACGAAGTGATTCGTTTTGAGGGACTCAATGGCGTCGTTCGCATGGGTGCCGATGCGCCCGACGCCCCCGGATATGCCCGCACCGTGGGCGATGCAATTACGCAGCTGCAACATTACAGCGCCTACAAGATCTTAATGTCCACGTCGCTTGCCAACCGCATCGCTCAGGATCAAGCGTTTGAGCCGCTGCTCTGCTTTAACGAGCTCGAGCTCGAAGTGACCGAGATTTCGCCTCGCGAATGTACCAAGCGCGAGGGTATCCAGTCCGTACTCGACGCTCTCGACCCCAACCATGGAACGGTGTATGGCATCGGTGATGCCAGCAATGACATCTCGCTGATGAACGCCGTCGATGTCGGTATCGCCATGGGCAATGCGCCGGACTTCCTCAAGGAAAAGGCCGACTATGTCACCGACAGCATCGACCACGACGGCGTCGTCACCGCGCTCGAACACTTTGGGCTTATCTAGCCAAGCCCCTACCGCACTTGCGGCCGCATGGACCAATCGTCTTCAACCGCCGCGCTCGACGCCCTAATGTGGCAATATGTTGTCTGCATAATGCAACGATGCAACCTATCAAAGAATGCGAGAACCCGTGTCCAGTCCGTTTACCAGCTTTTTAGCCCAGCACTTTGACCAGATTAACGACTATCTGGCCACGTTCTTTGACGGACAGGCGACTTCCGCCGATATCGAGCGCTACCTGTATACCCCGCTCTCGGCATTTACGGCAAACGCTGGCAAGCGCCACCGCCCGCTCATCTGCATGCTCGCCGCAACCGCAGTGGGCGGTAGCTTTGAGAGCGCCCGCAGCGCCGCGGCAGCTATCGAGCATTTCCAGTCGGGTGCGCTCATCCACGACGACATCGCCGACAACGGACAGCTTCGTCGAGGCAAGCCCTGCATGCACCTTACCGAGGGTACCGGTCTTGCCATCAACTGCGGTGACCTGGCGCTCACCATGGTCACCAAGACGGTTCTCGACGATCCCACGCTCGAGTCCGACGTGAAGCTGCGTGTGCTCCACGAGCTTACCGAGATGATCGTCCGCACCATCGAGGGTCAAGCGCTTGACCTGGGTTGGGTCCGTGACGAGCGCTTTGATATCTCGGTTGATGACTACCTGGACATGGCGACGCACAAGACCGCGTATTACAGCGGAGCCACGCCGCTTGCCGCCGGAGCCATTATCGGCGGCGGCAGCGAAGAGCAGGTCGAGGCGCTACGCGCCTTTGGGCTGCACACGGGCCTTGCCTTTCAGATTCAGGACGACCTGCTCAACTTGGTCGGCACCAAAGAGGCCGCCAACAAGGACTTCCGCACCGACATCACCGAGGGTAAACGCACGCTCGTTGCCGTGCACGCCCTGTCTGATGAGCGCCATCACGACGAGGTCGAGGCAATCCTTTCCTCGGGCACCGAGGACCCTGAGCAGCTCGCACGCGCCGTGGAGATCTTCCAGCAGACCGGCTCCATCGAATATGCTCACGCCTACGCGCTGGACCTGACCGCAAAAGCCAAGGCTGCCATCGAGAACGTTGAGCTTGACCCGCATGCGCGCGAGCTCTTCCTCTCAATGGCAGATTTCTTTGTGGAGCGTCTTAACTAGCGGGGGTCATAAAACCTGTGGGCAGCGAGTTTGGGTACAAGTTGCTACACTATTGAGTGCATGTTTATGCATTGTCTCGCGTTGTCTATCCGACACGCGCTCAAAATAGTACGAATCGTACGCCGAAAGGGGTTCGTTCATGGAACCTATTACCACGGGCATGCAGGGAGCAGCCGTCGAGGATGTTCAGTCCCGCCTTCTGCAGCTCGGTTACACCATCGATGACGCCGAGGTTGTCGACAAGCGCTTTGGCACCACCACCGAGCAGGCCGTCAGCACCTTCAGGCTCGACAGCGGCCTTGCTGCCGGTCATGCCGTCGATATCCCCTGTTGGAGCGCCCTGGTCGACGCCTCGTATAAGCTGGGCGACCGCACCCTGTATCTGCGCATGCCCAATTTCCATGGCGCCGATGTGCAGGCCCTGCAGCGCGCTCTCAACGTTTTGGGCTTTGCCTGTGGCGAAGACGACGGCTACTTTGGTCCGCATACCGAGGCCGCCCTGCAGCAGTTCCAGGAAAATGTCGGCCTGTTTGCCGACGGCATGGCCTTCCAGGACACCTACGCCTACATCAACCGCCTGCACCATGTGTGGGAGGGCAAGCCCTCGGTCACCGAAGCCGAGTCCCGCATCGGTTTTGCTCGCGCCGCCAACGTGCTCGAGCGCTTCCAGATCGCCGTTATCGGTGAGGACCCCATCGCACGCAGCGTTGCTTCGCGCATGTGGAACATCGCCACGGCAACGACCGACAACAGCGGCATGATGCTCTGCGACTCCGAGGTCCCAACCGACGTTGACCTGGTGCTCGAGATCGCAAGCGACGAGCTGCCCGCCGACGCCGCGCCACGCGCCACGATTGCCCTCGCCGAGTGCCACAACCTGGCCCAGCGCATCCGTACCGCCAATGTCGCCGCACAGCAAAAGCCGGCACGAATTCGCATCGAGCTCACCGGCATGACGCGTTACAACGGCACCTTTACCGCCAGCGACGCCCAGACGCTCGCGGTACGCCTGCTCGATGGTGTTTGCGATGCCCTCGCAGATTAGGTAAACTAGACGAGTTGCTTTTGGGCAACACCACACATTGGGACGTAGTTCAACGGTAGAACTCCGGTTTTTGGTGCCGGCTGTTGGGGGTTCGAATCCCTCCGTCCCAGCCATTAAAACTGAGCGCCCTAAGCCCATAACGGCCCAGGGCGCTTTCTTGTGGGCAAGCGGAGGGATTCGAACCCGCAAGGGTGCGGAGCTGAGGAAACGCGAAGCGTTTTC
>CALBOJ010000064.1 GCA_937896835.1 uncultured Collinsella sp. | reverse complement strand
ATCAAGTTGCTAGCAAAGGCCCGGATGCCACGGCACCCGGGCCTTTTTCTATCCCCACTCGATGGCTTCGGTTCTGCCGTCCCGTCATTCCGGTTGCATCCAGTTTTCGGTGCCGTCTCGAATCGAGTGCCGCCAGGTGATACCCTGTCGCGTTTCGTCGGCTTCGGGGACAAAAGTCGGGACAACTCCAAAAACTATTTTCGAACTCAGGGCTTTGAGTTTTTGTTTTTGTCCCAAAGGGCGCGGCGGGATGCCTTTGGAGGCTCGATAGCGCCGAAAACGCCCGTTTTGAAACTTAAATGCCTTTTCGCGTGCAAGCCGCCAGCTGCAATAGGAAGTGAATCAACGCATGTGGCTTTCAAGCAGTTTGCAAAACTGCAGGTCGCAGGTCTTCATTGCCAGTAGGAGAAATGAGTAGTCTCAGGTGGCTTGCCCATGAGTTGACGAACGGGATTTGAGATTACGCTGACGTCCGGAAACGCTTCGAGCACGGCGTTACGTTTTTGGGGTTTGGGCGTAGCCCCTGCACCCGCGAGCGCGGGCCTTAAGCCCGCCGAGAGGGTGACGCGTCGAAAACGAAGGGGAAAGAGAGAAGGGGCCGTCCCTATCATTCAGGTTGCGACCGAAGAAGACAAGGAGACCCCCTGAGCCTGAATGATGCCCCACAGACCGCGTCCGACCGAGCTCAAGCCGAGCTTTTCCTGACGTCCGCCTTCGCGAAGATGATGGCTGGATTGGCTATGGATTGGCAACACTTATTTGGACGATTCCGGGAGGGACGGCCCCGCCTCCCTGAACTCGACCGGCGACATGTAGCCCAGCGTCGAGTGGATCCTGAAGTTGTTGTACCAGTGCACGTAATCCAAGAGCTTGACTCGGAGCTCGCGCGTCCCTCCTCGGTCCTTCGGAGTGGCCGACGATCTCCCCGTTGCAGAGGTCGACGAGCAGGCAGACGTAGTTCCACGACGCCCCGACGCGCACGCAGGCCAAGTCGCTGCATATATGGGTGCACGGCGCCCTGCCGCCGAAGCCGCGCGCGACGACGTTCGACACGTCGGCCTCGTTGACCGCCCCGGGGTGCACCTTGAACCTCTTCCTGCCGTATGCGCCGGCCAGGCCGTTCTCCCTCATGATGCGGCAGACGCGGCGCCGGCTGACGGTAACGCCCGACCTCCCGGGCGACGCCTTGATCTTGCGCGATCCGTTCCGGCCCTTGCTGGCGGCGTGCGCCGCCGCGGCCGCCGTCGCCCCCGACATTAAGGTCCTCAAGGGCCGCGTCGTCTCCGGCGACCAGTTCGTCTCGCCCGCGGAACAGAAGGAGCGAATCCTCGCGACCTTCGGCGACCTGTGCTGCGAGATGGAGGGCTGCACCATCGCGCAGGCCGCTTATCTCAACGGCGTGCCCCTCGTCGTCGTGCGCGCCATCAGCGACAAGCCCTGCGCCGAGGGCCGGGTCGTCGACTACAACACCTTCGAGAAGAAGGCCGCCTGCGACTGCGCCCGCATCGCCGCGCGCATGGTTAAGCTTTAGGCCCTGCGCGCCGGGGCCCTTCTTTATGTTGGGACCCCGGCGCGCCGGGCCCTTTCCAAAGCGAAGTGTCGAGCCGAAGTGTTGAGCGTCGGCCCTGAATGTTCAATGGCCGTTGTTTTCTGCCCCTCAAGTGGTGGACTTTTCCTCGGAGCTGTTGATTCCCCCACGCGCCCCCTTCCGTTCTCTGTTCTCCCCTTATACTCCTTGTACGAGGAGGTAAGAAGTCATGGACAAGACCACACAGGACAGCTTGGCAAAGAAACCCGTCGACATGAGGGACAGGATTCTCGAGCATCTCGAGGCCCTCACCTCTGCCGTCTCGCTCGACGACCTTGCCCGTCTGTCCACCTCCGACATCGCCGAGACGCTCATCATCTCCAGGAGCCTGGCGAGCCAGTACCTCAACGACCTTGTTCGCGCCGGTCTTGTGGTTAAGGTGGCGGGCAGGCCTGTCCGTTATTTTCATCGCCGCGCGTTCCAGAAGCGTTTTCAGGTAAAGCTCTCTGCAAGCGAGTACGCCTCGCTCGCCGACCTCATCCAGGCGACGGGAATCGCCGATCACCGCGACTTCGCGCGTGCCGTGGGCTTCGACATGAGCCTCAGCTCCGTTGTCGAGCAGTGCAAGGCTGCGGTTCAGTACCCTCCGTTTGGCCTGCCCATCCTCTTGAGCGGCGGCGTGGGTGTCGGTAAGTCTTTCCTTTCTCGCCTTGTGTACGAGTACGGCAAGAACCAGGGCTTGCTGTCCCGCGACTCCTCCTATGTGCGCATCGACTGCGCCGGGGTCCCGGACGCCGCCTCGTTCAACGGGCTTCTTAACGAGTCGATCGCGAAAGCGCGCGGGGGTGTGGTCTTTGTCAACGGCATCGAGGCACTCTCTCCCTCTGCGATGGAGCACTGCCTTGCGACGGCCCTCGGGCTCGATGCCTCCCAGGATGCGCCGCGCGCTCGCCTCGTTCTTTCGACGACGCTTTCCGCCGATGACCTGAAGGTTTCCTCGGCCTACAGCAAAATGCCCATCTGTGCCCGCGTCCCCTCACTCAAGGAGCGGACCCCCGAGGAGCGCGAGGATCTCATCTTGAGCTTCCTGCGCAGCGAGGGGTGCCGAATCGGTTCTGATGTGAAGATCAGCCGCGGCGCATACCGTTGCCTCGTGAACGCGGACTTTTCCGATAACATCGCCGGCTTGCGCGCCTGCGTGACGAACTGCTGTGCCAAAGCGTTCCTCAATCGCGAGGGCGACTACGTCGTCGTTCGCCCGTATCTTCTTCCCAGCGGGCTCCTCTCCTCCGCGCAGATCGATCAACAGCCCGACGATGGCGTTCTGATCGACGCGTCTCTGGATGCCGCCGAGAGCACAGGGCCGGTCGAGCAGGCGCTCGATGCCCTGTGCTCCCTCGATGAGCGATTCTGCGCCGGGGAGCTCTCTGTCTCCGAGCTTGTCTCGCAAGCTGTCTCCGCTGTGCGCGGCGTTGAGGATCACTTGATCTTCGACCACGGCGTCGCCTCCTCGAGGTCGCGCGCCTTCGAGCGCGTCGTGGGCGCGGTCCTTGCCGACGCAGGCTCTTCTTATGGCATCGAGCTTTCGAGGAAGGTCGCTTTTCTACTGGCCCAGGAGATTTGCCTGCAGTTGTGGCCGGGTATCGGCCTGGCTAAGCGAAAGTCTGCCTGTGCGGAGCAAATCTCCCATCTCCTCGGTGCCGTGACCTCCGAATTGCCGTTTGCCTCGAGTGTCTCCGATCAGGTCGCCGCAGACGTGGAAGGGGCGCTGGGAATCTCGCTCGATCACTTCACGAAGACGCTTCTGACGCTGTGCGTCGCATCGGAGTCTCGCGATGCGAAGGCCCTTCGGACGCTCTGCGTCATCTTGTCCCACGGCTACTCAACGGCGACGAGCATCGCCGACGCGGCGAACCGTATGCTCGGCATGCATGTGTACGAGGCTGTCGACATGCCCTACGACCAGCAGCTGAAGGACATCGTCGGTCCGCTCCAGCGCCTCGTCGACCGCCATTCCTACTGCACCGGGGTCGTGTTCCTCGTCGACATGGGCTCCTTGGAGGAGGCCTATAAGGCCCTCGAGAACGTTACCGACTCCACTATCGGCGTGGTGAACAACGTCTCTACCGGTCTTGCGCTCGAGATCGGGGTCGGGCTGCTCGGCGGCAAGTCCATCGCCGAGGTTCTTGGCGATGCGACCGCCGCGTGCGTGACGCACTGCAAGGTGATCGAGCGCGTCAACCGTGAGGACGCCATCGTCTTCTGCTCCGAGTCCGGGGTCGACGCCGCGGAGAGGATACGCCAGCTCGTCTCGCAGAGCCTCCCGCGCACCATAGGCGCGCGCCTGCTCACGAGGCCCTTCAAGCAGCTCGTCGCGAACGGGTCGAACGACGCCGTTTTCTCCGAGCACCGCGTCTGCGCCGTCATCGGCACGGGAGACCCCGGGGTCGCCTCCGTCCCCTTCGTCGCCCTCGAGGACATCATGTCGACGGCGTCCGCCTCTAAGGTTGATGCCGTGTTCGGCAGGTGGCTTGACGCTTCCGAGCTCTCTTCTTTCCACGAGAAGCTGCTCTCGAACATGACGCTGCAGAACGTCATCCGCTCCATCACCATCCTCGACCCGGAGCGGCTATTCCATGAGATCGAGAGCGCCGTGCACGAGCTTCAGCGTAGGACATGCGAGAAGATCGGCAGCAACGCCATCATTGGGCTCTACGTTCACCTCTGCTGTCTCGTCGAGCGCCTTGTTACCAGAAACCCCATTGAGACCTACGTTGGCCAGGACCGCTTCGAGGAGGAACGCGCCGATTTCATCGAGTCCTTCAGGCAGAGCTTCTCGAGCATCTCGACGCGCTATCGCGTAGAGGTTCCCGTAAGCGAGATCGCATATGTCTTCGACTACATAAGCGCGAGCGCCGCCCCGGCGCGAGAAGAGCGCCTCGGCTCCTCGGACCTCCTGCTCGACGAGTGACCTTCCCCGCGCCGCCGCAAGCTGACCGCGCGTCCTCAATAATCCGATAACCCCTTGCCCGGCGCGAATCCGGATAGCGCCGAGGCAGTACCGAACGCAAAACTTCATTTGATAGGAGCAAATATGAGTGTTGTTATGGCACGAATCGACAATCGCCTGCTTCACGGCATCATCGTGACGCAGTGGGCCCCGGTGTCGGGCGCGACCCGAGTCATGGTCATCGACGACAAGGTCGCCGGCGACGAGGTCCTGAAGTCCACCATGAGGATGGCGCGCCCCGCGGGCATGGCCGTTTCGATCATCTCCGAGCAGACCGCGCTCAAGAACTTCGCCGCGGGCAAGTACGACCGCGAGAAGGTCTTCGTCATCGCCAAGGAGCCCGAGACGATGCTTCGCCTGGTCGAGTCGGGCGTCGAGCTCCCGTCGCTGGTCGTCGGCGGCTCGCTCGTCAAGGAGGACGGCATCCAGCTCACCCAGCGCGCCTACGCCTCCGCCGAGAACGTCCAGAGCTACAAGGCGCTCATCGCCCGTGGCGTCAAGGTGACGGCCCAGTTCGTGCCCGCCGACAAGCCCGTCTCCGTCGCAGACCTCATCTAAGGGGGAAATATGGTCAACTTCACTATCCTGCAGGTCGTCCTTTTGACCCTGCTGGCCTTCATCAAGCACGTGGACTACTACGGCATCCCGATGATCTTCGTCAATTACGCCGTTTTCTGGGGCCTCATCACCGGAGTCGTCATGGGCGACTGGAAGACCGGCCTTGTCATCGGCGGCACCATTCAGCTCATGCAGCTCGGCGTCGCGGGCTTCGGCGGCTCCTCCATTCCCGACTACGGCACGATGGCCATCATCGCCACCGCCTACGGCGTGACCCTGGGCTCCGACACGGGCCTCGCCATCGGCCTGCCGGTCGGCATGCTCGGCATCCAGCTCGACGTCGTCGCCAAGATCCTCAACGGCTTTGTCGTCGAGAAGTCCCAGAAGTTCTGCAACGAGGGTAAGTTCAATCAGATGAACGCCATCCTGTGGGTCTGCCCCGCGCTCTTCGGCCTGTGCGCCGCCCTGCCCGTCTTTGTCTCCGTGACGCTCGGCCAGCCCGCCGTCAACTGGCTCCTCGAGGTCATGCCCCAGTGGTTCCTCTCCGGCCTCACCCTCGCCGGCAAGATGCTCCCGGCCGTCGGTATCGCCATGCTGCTCCGCTACATGCCAACCGCCAAGTACTTCCAGTACCTGCTCGCCGGCTTCTTCCTCTCGGCCTTCCTGAACGTGCCCATCATCGGCGCCGCCATCGTCGGCGTTGCCCTCGCGATTGCGTTCTACCAGCGTGCCGAGAGGGACACCGAGCTCGCCGCCCACGCTTCCGCAGACGCCTTCATCGGAGAGGATGAGTAACCATGGAAAACGAGAACATCACCGCCGTCGCCGAGGGCAAGCCCTCCGGCTACAAGGTCACCAAGAAGGACCTACGCAACGCGAACTGGCGCTGGCTCATGAGCGTGTGCACCTTCAACTACCAGACCCAGCAGGGCGCCTCAGTCGCCTACGCCCTCTCGCCGGTCCTGAGGAAGATCTATACGAACGACGAGGACTATAAGCAAGCGCTCAACAACCACTTCCGCTACTACAACACCCAGCCTTGGCTCGCCGCCATCATCCTTGGCGCCTGCGTGGCCATGGAGGAGCGCGACGGCCTAGCGGCGGCGGACGCCGTCCAAGACCTGAAGATCGGCACCATGGGACCGCTCGCCGGCGTCGGCGACTCCCTGCTCATGACCATGATCCCGACCATCATGGGCTCCATCGCCGCCTACATGGCCATCGAGGGCAACCCCGTGGGAGCCGGCATCTGGTTCGCGCTCATCCTGGCCATCTTCTGGGTCCGCATGCACGCCCTCGAGTTCGGCTACAAGCAGGGCGTGAAGCTCGTCACCGACTTCAGCGAGAAGCTTCCCAACCTCACTGCCGCCGCCTCCGTGCTCGGCCTCACCGTGGTCGGCTGCCTCATCGCCTCGGTCATCGGCGTCACCTGCCCGATTAGCTTCAGCTTCGGCGACGTCGCGATGGAGATTCAGCCGCTGCTCGACAAGATCCTGCCTGCCATGATCCCCGCCGCCATCACGGGAAGCGCGTATTACCTTCTTACCAAGAAGAACGCGAGCATGACGGCCCTCATCCTCGTGGTGATCGTCCTCGCGATGGTCGCCTCCGCCGCCGGCATCCTCGCCTAGCTTCGACCCAAGAGATTGGTGAATCAATGAGAAAGATAGTTGTGGCGAGCCATTCCCTTCTCGCCCAGGGCTTCAAGGACACCCTCGAGTTCCTTACGGGTAAGGGCGACGCCGTCAACGCCGTGTGCGCCTACGTGAACGACAACGGCGAGGGGCTCGACGCGGCGGTCGAGGCGGCTCTTTCGGGCACTGACGAGGTCGTCGTCCTCACCGACGCGTACGGCGGCAGCGTGAACCAGCGCTTTTCCCGCTTCGCCTCCGACCGGATCCACGTGATCGCGGGTGTCAACCTCCCGCTCGCCATGACGGTCGCGCTCGCGCGCCCCGACGAGAAACTCGACTTCGACGCCCTCGTCAACGAGGCGCGCCAGCAGATCATCTACGTGAACGGTGCCAGTTCCGCCGAGTGCGACGACGACGAATAGAGGAGGTCGACGATGAGAGAGTTCCTTAAGGACGTGTGGATGCACGGCGGTGAGGAAAGCCGCGCCATCACCCCCGAGAACATCACGGGCGAGAAGGGCCGCGCCGCCATGTCGGCCAGCCACCTCGGCGTCGGCCGCAAGGGCTCGTGCTGCGTGCCCCTTGAGTCCGGCGAGACCATCACGCTCGCGGACATCGAGGGCCCCGGCATCATCCGCCACATCTGGATGACCGTCCCCGACAAGACCGCCGCCGGCAGCTTCGTCATGCGTGACCTCGTGCTGCGCTTCTACTGGGACGACGAGGAGACCCCCTCGGTCGAGTGCCCTGTCGGCGACTTCTTCTGCAACGGCTTCGGTGAGCGCGCCATCGTCAACTCGATGCCCATCTGCGTGAACCCGACGGGCGGCATGAACTGCTACTTCGAGATGCCCTTCAGGAAGCACGCCAAGGTCACGCTTACGAGCGAGCACCCCGGGTTCATTAAGTACATCTTCTACACGTTCAACTACGCGCTCACCGACGTGCCGGACGACGCCATGTACTTCCACGCCCGCTTTAACCGCGAGCGCAGCACCCGCAGGGGCGTCGACTACACCGTGCTCGACGGCGTGCGCGGCAAGGGCTACTACGTCGGCACCTACATGGCCCTGTGCGCCCTGGAGCGCTATTGGTGGGGCGAGGGCGAGATGAAGTTCTTCCTCGACGGCGACGAGGAGTTCCCCACGGTCACCTCGACGGGAGCCGAGGACTACTTCGGCGGTGCCTGGGCCTTCCTCGACAGGCCGCCCCACGCGCTGCCCGAGGCGCAGTGCTTCAACACGCTGTTCGCCGGCTACCCGTACCGCTCGACGCGCGACGCCACGCGCGACCGCTTCAGCGCGGGCAAGCCGAACCCGAATCCGATGCTCGCGACTAACGACGACGCGCTGCCCAGGCACGGCCTCTACAGGTGGCACCTTCCCGACCCGATCTCGTTCAAGGAGGACCTGCGCGTGACGTTCCAGGACCTCGGCAACGACGACATCAAGCTCTACGAGCGCGAGGACGACATCTCCACCGTCGCCTACTGGTACCAAAGCGAGCCGCACGCCGTGCTCGCCCCGTTTGCCGCAAGGCAGGACCGCGTGCCCAGGTAGGGTCGCCTCGAAACAAGCCAACGTTATGGGCGCCCGCGGTTGACCATGACTGCGGGCGTCCCTTTGTAAGGAGGATCACATGAGCGAAAAGCAAATGAGGCTCGGCGCCCTCGAAGCCGGCGGGACCAAGATGGTCTGTGCCGTGGTGTCCGGCGACGGCGAGGTCCTCGACCGTATGGAGACCCCGACGCTTACGCCCGCCGAGACCGTCCCGCAGATGATCGAGTGGTTCACCGCCCGCGATGTGGACGCGTTGGGCATCGGCGCCTTCGGCCCGACCTGCGTCGACCCCAACGACGAGCGCTACGGCTCCATCCTCCAGACGCCCAAGCTCGCGTGGCGAGGCCATGGTCTTCGCGCCGCGTTCGCCGACGCCCTCGGGATTCCGGTGGCCTACGACACGGACGTGAACGTTGCCTGCCTCGGCGAAGTGGTCTTCGGCTGCTGCAAGGGGCTCGAGGACGCCGTCTACGTGACCATCGGCACCGGCGTGGGCGCGGGCGTCATGTGCGCGGGCAGACTCCTTCACGGCATGCTGCACCCCGAGGCCGGTCACATGCTGGTAAGGACCCGTCCCACCGAGGAGGGACGCTGCGTCTGCCCGAGCCACGCGAGCTGTCTCGAGGGGCTCGCCTCCGGCCCCGCCATCGCCGCGCGCTGGGGAAAGCCCGCGGCCGAGCTCGCGGACAACGATGAGGTGTGGGCGCTCGAGGGGGATTATCTGGGGCAGATGTGCGCGAACCTCGTGCTCATGTACTCGCCTCGCCGCATCGTCCTCGGCGGCGGCGTGATGCACCAGGAGCAGCTCTACGGCATCGTCCGCAAGAAGACCCTCGAATATCTGGGTGGCTACATCCAGACCGCCGAGCTTAAGGACATGGAGAGCTACATCTGCGCCCCGGGCTGCGGCGGCGACCAAGGAATCCTCGGCGCGGCCGAGCTGGCAAGAAGGGCGCTCGCGTAACTTGCGCTCTCTCCGCCATACAACGCGTTAAGAAAAGACGAGCGCTTCTTGCCAATTGAGCGGCAAGAAGCGCTCGTCTTTTGCATTTGTTTTTGGGGCAGGACGCCCCGCCTCCGCTAGAGTCCCTGGACCGCCACACCCACGAGGTTTGGACCGGTGTGGACAAGAAACGCGGGGCTGATGTCGGAGCGGACGACCTCCACCGCGTTGGCCACGCACTCGCACAGGGCCTGCTCCATGCGGTCGCAGAGGTCGGCGTGGGCCGAGGTGCGGCTCGCGGCAAAGCGCACCTTGGGGTGCTTCTCGACGATGGCGGCGATGAGCTTGACCTCGGTGCGATGCGGTACTTGCACAGCCATTTCGTGTACGCGAGGCTGTTGGCTTTCTGGGCCACAGCAATCACCTTCCCCCTAGTATGATGACCTGAACAATCCTCATGCTAGGGGGAAGGTTTTTGTCGCGTAGCGGAAATTGGCCTCCACCCGCTGAGCGGGTGGCTTTCTATGCCGCGCGTGCCGCGCGGCACGGACTAAAGTCCATGAATAAAAACGAGGAAGGCCACGTCCGGCCTCCCTCGCAAAGGGTCTCTGATTACTCCCACTCATTGGGGACAGACTTAAATGAGTGATTGCACTTATTGGGGACAGACTTAAATGAGCGCTCTTGAAATGCCGGCGCCTGGGGACGTTCTTTTTCTGTCTGCAGTTTGGGACGTTCCTTTTAATATGAGCAGGACATTGTCAAGAGGCAAAATCGGGCCTGGCCCCAACGATATGGGGTCAGGCCCTCTCCCTATATCAACCCGTCCGCGGCGACCTCGGCGTGTCTTACCGACGCTCGTCTTTGCAGTTTAATATCCGCCCGTGGCGATCTCTCGCTGGGCAATCCGTTGCTACGGCTGAGGCTTCTACGTCGAACCGACAGTCTGTGCACGCGTGTGGCGCCCTGGGCGCTCGCAGAAAAGGGACCTGAGGTTCGCCTCAACGGCTTCGGATCGAACCGCTTCCGGGGTGACTGGCTTATGTGCGGGGGACCGCCCCCTACGCCTCCTCGGCCATGAGGCCGACCGCCCACACCCAGCAGGCGAGCTCGCGCGCCGTGGCGACGTTCGCCTTGTTGCCGTGGACCCCGCGCGCGAGCAGCGCCTCCCGCCTCTCGACCAGCCTCCGCACGCCCTTGGCGGCATGCCTCCGGGCGCCCCGGTCCGGGGCCTGGCCCTTGGCGAGGTCCTTCGGCCGCCCCGAGCACGTCAGGTAGTGCCACGCGGCCTCGACCAGCGTCTTCCTCAGGTGCTTGTTGCCGGCCTTGGTGATCGCGCCCCTGCGGTCGCTCTCCCCGCTGGAGTGCTCGGAGGGCGTCAGGCCGACCCACGCGGCGAACGAGCGGGCGTTCCTGAACCTGGAGAACTCGCCGGCCTCGAACACGAGGTCGGCGGCGGAAGCGGTGTCGACGCCCTTGAGGCAGCGCAGGGAGTCGACCCTCCTCCTCCACCTGGGCTTGCGGGCCTCGGCCTCGACGAGCCCCTCGAGCCTCGCCTTCTCCTCCGCCGCCCGCCTGACCGCGTCGACGTAGTAGGCGAGCGCGTCGTTGTCGGCCCCCTCCGCGAACCTAATCGACTCGATCCAGGACCAGTGCGCCCGGGTCCAGTTGCCCTTCCTGCGGCCGGTGGGCGTCCTCTCGTCGAAGGCGAGCCCGTGCCTGAGCAGGAACTTGGAGAGCCGCTGCTTCGAGCGCGAGAGGTCGTCCCTCGCGTCCTCGAGCGCCCTGGTCAGGTCGCGGGCGGCCTCGCACTCGTCGTCGGGGACCCACACCTCGACCACGTTGCCGACCGACAGCATGCGGGCGAGGAACTCGGCGTCGTTGCGGTCGTTCTTCCTGCGCCTGTCCGCGCTGGGCTTGATCATCTTCGAGACGGCGCCGACCACGCAGTCGACCCCCAGGCCGGAGAGCCTCTTCTGCAGGTCGAAGCCCGTGACCCCGGACTCGTACACGCACCTGGCCCCGGGGTCCACGGAGCGGACCCACTCCGCGACGGCGCCGGCGTCGTAGCCGAAGGTCGCGGCGCGCACCTCCCCGGTCATGACGTCGAGGGAGACGGCCTTTATCGAGCGGGCGTGGACGTCGAGTCCGACGAAGGTGGTAGTATCGAGCATGGGAGCCCCTTCCATGAATGCGGCGTGGCCGCCACGGCTGGATTAGACACTCACCATTGTCGGCCTAATCCGCGGTCCTTCATGCAGCAGGGGCTCTCAATGTTTTATGTCCTGCTCATATCGTCTCTGCCGGCAGTTTGGGACGGTCCTTAGAGCTGCAGCGCGCCATGAGCGACGAGGCGAAGCGGATCATCCTGTCTTTCGAGTTCTAAGCAGAATTCCCCGTCTCTGAGTAATGATTAGTGCGCATTTGTGCGTATTTGTGTGCGTAGGATTGCGTGGCTATGCGTGTATAAGCGCCGTCTGCGGCTGTATTTTGACCATTTAGCGGATATATACGCAAAAGTACGCACATACGCGCTAATTTGTGCGAATATAGAGACGGCAGAAATGTTAGACGCTCCATGACCCAGGAGGCACATATGGCAGATTCCAAGCAGGCTCCACTCGACGCCGCGGCAGCCGCCAAAGCAGCATTCGCTTCGGTTCAGGACATGCCGTTCCCTAACGACATCTTTACGGCACCCGAGCTTCGCTGGGCTGTAATCGGTTGCGGCGTTATCGCCAACCAAATGGCCCAGTCCCTCGCTCTGGCCGGTCGCAAGCTCGCGGGTGTCGCCAACCGTACGCTGTCCAAGGCTCAGGCTTTTGCCGAGCAGTATGGTGTCGAGAAGGTGTATGAGACGGTTGAGGACCTCTACGCCGATCCGGACATCGATGCCGTCTATATCACCACGCCGCACAACACGCATATTACCTATCTGCGTGCCGCGCTGGCCGCCGGCAAGCACGTGCTCTGCGAGAAGGCCATTACCCTCAACTCTGCCGAGCTCGACGAGGCCCGCGCCATCGCCGATGATCACAACGTGGTCCTTATGGATGCCACCACGGTGCTTCACATGCCGCTGTATCAGGAGCTGCGCCGTCGCATGGATGCGGGCGACTTTGGCCGCATGAACCTCGTTCAGCTCAACTTTGGCAGCTATAAGGAGTACGGCGACCTGACTAACCGCTTCTACAACCGCAGTCTTGCCGGCGGCGCCATGCTCGATATCGGCGTGTATGCGCTCTCCGTCATGCGCCTGTTTATGGCCAGCCAACCCGTCGAGGTCGTGTCTCTGGGCAATACCTGCGAGACTGGTGTTGACGTCGCGGGTGGCATTGTCTGCCGTAATGCCGAGCAGCAGCTGGGCGTCGTGAGCCTTACGCTCCACTCCAAGCAGCCAAAGCGCTCGGTTATCAGCTTTGACAATTGCTATGTCGAGGTCAACGAGTATCCGCGCGCCGATCACGCGACGATCGTGTGGACCGCGGACGGTCATCGCGAGGAGGTCGCCGCGGGCACCGAGGCCTATGCCCTGTGCTACGAGATGGCTGACCTGGAGAAGGCCGTCGCCGGCGACGATTCCAAGCGTGAGCTTCTGGATTATGCTTCTGATGTGATGGAGCTCATGACCAAGCTCCGCGCCGATTGGGGAGTCGTGTACCCCGAGGAGGAGTAAGCGATGCTTGCGGAAGATAGGCTCAACGCGATCGTGTCGATGGTGCAGCGGACCGGCTCGGTTACCGTGCCGGAGCTTGCCGAGGCCCTGGGCGTGACACCGTCCACCATTCGCCGTGACTTGCAAACGCTCGACCGCGCGCACCGTATCGCCAAGGTGCACGGAGGCGCGACGAGTCTTGAGCGCGCGCACGTGACGCGTGACCTGACGATCAGCGAGCGCAGTGATCTCCATAACGATGACAAGGAGCGCATCTGCGCCCGTGCCGCGGCCCTGGTGGAGCTCGATAGCTTTGTGTATATCGATTCGGGCTCCACGACCCTCAAGCTCATCGAGCATCTTCCGCATCTCGACGGCGTCACCTATGTGACCGATTCTGTGCTCCATGCCCAGCATCTCGCCCTGCGCGGTATGCGCGCCGTTGTGCTGGGTGGTGAGCTCAAGCCCGAGACCGAGGCGCTCGTCGGTCCCGATGCCTTGGCAACCCTGGACCGCTATAACTTCAACTGCGGCTTTTGGGGTTCCAATGGCATCGCCGCCGAGCAAGGTCTCACCACGCCGGATATCGAGGAAGCGCAGGTCAAGCGTATCTCGATGCGTCATACCGCCAAACGCTTCGTAATCTCGGACGCCAGTAAATTTGGCATGGTGGCGCCCGTCAAGTTCGCGGACTTCCGCGATGCAACGATTATTACCGCAGGCGAGGTGCCCGCCAAGTACCGGGCAATGGACAACGTCATCACGGTCTAGCAGTGGGGCAAGGTCAAAACCATTCAGTTTTCTCAATAGAAAAGCGGCAACGTCCATTACGGGCGTTGCCGCTTTTGTTGTCTACCGGTTTGTCTAAGTCTGTAACAACTGGACCGTTAAAAGTGGGCTAGATGTTACAGATTGAGATACTTCCGAACCGCGCCGTCCCTTTGTCTCGATCTGTAACAGCTGGGACCGATTTTGCCGAGTTATTGTTACAGATTGAGATTTTCTCTTGCGGGGGATTCGAATGTCTCGATCTGTAACAGATAGACCGGAAAATGGGTTCTAACTGTTACAGATCGAGACGTTTTGGCGCCACGGCTGAGCCATCGTGGTGGTTTTGACGTTTGCCCAGATAAAACCTGCCAAAATAAACCTGTCCCTATTTGGCAGGTTTTAGGGTTCCCAGGGGCAGGGGGCTTCGATGTGGATGTGCCCGCCGGTTACGGGATGCGTAAAGGACACACTGTGGGCGTGGAGCATGAGGCCGCAAGGACGCGGCGTGCCGTACAGGTCGTCGCCAACCAGGGGATGACGCTCGCTCGCCAGATGCACGCGGATTTGGTGCTTGCGGCCGGTGAGCAGCTCGACATCGATATACGAGCGCGTGGGCAGGCCGCGGCGGCTCTTAAGACGCTTGAGCACCTTCACGCGCGTTTGAGACGGCTTGCCGCTGGCGCCGACGCGCATCTTTCGGCTGTCGTGACGGTCGCGGGCGATGGGCTTGTCGATGAGCTTTTCGTTCCAGTCGATCTTGCCCTCGGCGAGCGCCAGGTAGTGCTTTTCGAACGCGTGGTCGATGATCATCTGGTCAAAGGCGGGCTGCGTCTGCTTGTCGAGTGAGAACAGCACCACGCCGGTGGTGTCACGGTCCAAGCGGTTGAGCGGCTGCATGTCGGTCGCGGCAAAGCCGTCGCCCATCGCCAGCAGCAGGTCGCTGGCGTAGTCGGTGAGCGTACGCTCGCCGGTGCCATCGCCGTGGACGATCATGCCGGCAGGCTTGTCGATGGCCATGAGCCAGGCGTCGCAGTAGAGGACTTGAGGTTCTTCGTTCACGTGTAAGCCTTTCGGTTAGCTAATTCCCACAAACATGCAGCCCGAGGTCGCCCCGCGCAGGCGGGCGGCCGGCTTGCGGCCGGCTTGAGCCGCCTCGACAGCGCGACGGACGCGAGCGACGGCACGGCCAATCTCATCGGCCTCGAGCAGCGTTCCGTCCACCATGAGACGACGGACGCCGGCGTCGAGCAGCTGTGGTACCTGCGGCGTAAGGTCGATGGGGTAGGCGTCGTACAGGCGTGAGCGGCCGTGGATGTCGGTACGCACCGGCATGACCTTGCCGTCGATATTCTTGAGCGAGAGCTTGCGGGCACGCAGGCGGCAGTTGGCACAATCGTGGATGCAGCCGTTGGCAACCTGCAGAATGCAATGCTCGCTTGTCATGACGCGCGGGCGGCCAAAGACGGTGATGCCCAGAGCCGCGGGCGTGGCGGTGCCGAGCGAGACAATCTCGTCGAGCGTGATCTCGGGCGAGAGCCAAAACGCGCCGGCTCCGCGCTCGGCGAGTGCCTCCATGCAGGGCGCGTTGTGCACCGGCAGGCAAGAGCGAATCTCGGCCGTGGCGCCAACCTGGGCGGCCAGGGCAAGCTCGGAGATATTGCCGACGGCGACGGTGGCCCCGGCATTGATCCAGGGATCGACGCGCTCGTGGTCGACGGCGCGGCAGACCTCGTCGAGTACGGGCACGACGCCCTGCTCAAACGTATCGACGGGGGAGAGCTTGGCCGCATCGAGCGCGTCGGTGGTCATGTAGATGCGCGTTGCACCCTCCGCCCGCGCTGCCTCGGCGGCCTCGAGCGAGGTGACGGTGGCGCAGATCTGCGGCTCGTCGCGGTAGTGCTCGGGCGCGGGGCGGGAATCACTGGTGACAATCGCCGGCAGCTCGAGCGTTTTCGCGCGCTCCGCGTACGGCGCCAGAATGGCCTCTTCCAGCGCCTTGCAAGCGGCGGCGCGCACCTTATGTACGGCGGAGAAACCCATGCCACAGCCCTCATCGAGCGCCACCTCAAAGCTCGCAGCCTCAAAGGGAGAGGAACCCATGCGGCCGACGTGCTCAACCAGATCGGACGCCTCGACCGCACGGGTCTTGGCGGCTTCGACGGTAAAGCCCGTGGCCGTGGCCGTAAGCGAAGGGTCGTCGCAGCAGGTGAGCGTAACGGTAAACGGCTCGCCCAGACGCGCCACGACGGACACATCAACAGCTCGGCGGCGCAGCACATCGCGCTTGAGCGCGGCGCCGGCGGCGTCGATGGCACGCTGACTGCGAATCACGCGGACGCGGCAGCCCTCGGGCATGCTGCGGGGTACGCGACATTCGATGACTTCACCGGCTGCGGCATCATCGGCGGCAATGGTGGTCAGGAACTGGTCAAACTCGTTATCGTGGCGAAGCTCCAGCAGGTCGCCCTTGCCCACGGGCTCAAACAGCTCAATACGGGCGATGGCGGCGCGGCGACGGCGGTCGTCGGGCTTGAGGCCGCGCACATCGCGGTTGGCCGGGCGGCTGCCCAGCACCGTGCCCACGATCTGGCCGCGGTTGTTGGAACGCTCATAGCTCATCATCTCGTCGCCCGAGGTGCCGTCCTGATAGGCGTGCGTAAAGTCGCGGTTAAAGCAGCGCTTGAGCTGGCGCTGGCGGGCGTCTTTCTCGTCCTTGGCAACGGTGGTTCCGGCCAGCATGTCATCAATCTGATGACGATACACGTCGACGATGGAATACACGTAATCGGGCGCCTTCATGCGGCCCTCGAGCTTGAGCGACGCGGCGCCGGCGTCATACAGGCGGCGAACAAGTTGTGAAGTGTTGGTGTCACGCGGGCACAGCGCGCGCTCGCGACCGGCAGGGGAGAGCGAGCGACCGTTCTCGTCGATCAGCTCGTAGGGCAAGCGGCAGGGCTGGGCGCACATGCCACGGTTGGCCGATCGTCCCGCCATGGCAAAGCTCGAAAGCAGACACAGGCCAGAGTAGCAAAAGCAGATGGCGCCATGGCTAAAGACCTCAAGGTCCACATCGGGCGCGGCATCGTGAATGGCGGCAATCTCGTCGATGGAAAGCTCGCGCGAGAGGGTCACGCGGTCGGCGCCCTGCTCGCGGCACCAAAGGGTTCCGCGGTCGTCGTGGATGTTCGCCTGGGTCGAGATATGCGTCTCGATGCCGGGCATCGTGCGCTTGACCTCAAAGAACAGGCCCCAGTCCTGGATGATGAAGGCGTCGGCGCCCAGCGTGGAGCAGCGATGGATGAGCTGCAGCGCATCGCTCATCTCGGATTCCTTGATGACGATGTTGACCGTGACGTAGACGCGCGAGCCGGCCAGATGCGCGGCGCGGCAGGCCTGCTCAAAGGCCTCGTCGGTAAAGTTGGTGGCCTTGCGGCGTGCGTTGAAGCTGCCCATGCCGCAGTAGATGGCGTCTGCCCCGGCGGCGAGCGCGGCGGCAAAGGGCTCCGGGCCTCCGGCGGGGGCCAAGAGTTCGGGTCTGCGGTTGGTGGTTCGACTGGCGGTTGCGGTCATATCCTGCCTTTCAAAATGCTCAGATACTCAAAAGTATAGTGGTGCCGTCGCGGCAGGCGATGCCCGTGCTCTAAGCGGGATAAAGTCTTCAGCAGCTTGGACTGGCTGCTTCACATGAGAACCGTTCAGCGGTCCGGGGAAACCGTTGGGCGATAAAATATTCTCGCAACGTGATAATAATCTTGCATCGCGCGGAAACCTTGAGTACTATCCCAATCAAGCGCGGTGTTCAGACCGAACTGTGCCTCCCGGTGTGAACGCCGCGCTCCCGTTCCCTTTTACTTGTAAGGAGAAAAACATGAGCAAGACCGTCGTGTCTTCCGATAACGCACCCGCAGCCATCGGCCCGTATTCCCCCGGTATCCAGACTGGCAACATGGTGTTTCTGTCCGGCCAGCTGGGCATCGATCCCGCGACCGGCAAGCTGCCCGAGGGTGTCGAGGCCCAGGCTAAGCAGTCCCTTGCTAATGTCGAGGCCCTGCTGACCGCTGCCGGCGCCACCTTTGCCGATGTCGTCAAGACCACAGTCTACCTGGCTGACATTGCCGACTTCGCTGCCGTAAACGAGATCTACGCCTCCAAGTTCGAGGCCCCGTTCCCCGCGCGCAGCGCTTTCCAGGTTGCCGCTCTTCCGGCTGGCGGTCTGGTCGAGATCGAGGTTGTCGCCGCTCTCTAAGGTGTTGGTAACAACTAAACATGACATGCAAAAAGACCCTGCAGCGCGTGCGAGCTGCAGGGTCTTTTGTCAAGCGATGCGACAAAAATGATCCGTTTCCCTTCGTCCCCAAGGGATCACGTTTAGCCCTCCTTGCGAACTTTTTGCAGGTAGCGGTAGACGCTGGGCTCCGAGATGCCCAGCGCGGTGGCGGCGCAGGCCACGGCGCCCTTGAGCATAAACACGCCGTTGCCGTTGAGGTGGCGAATGACGTCCACGCGGTCGCTCTGGCCAAGCGACGCTACATCCAGCCCGCGCGCGCTCAGCAACTCGGCAATGCTGCGGTCGATGAGCTCCTGTGTGGACTCCGAAAGGCTTTCGACCTCGATAGGGGCGGGCTCCGTGCGCGTCGGCGCCGCGTCGAAGCAGGCCATGAGCTGCTGTGCCATGGCGTTGATGGAGCGCACGGTCGAGAGGTCGGTGTTGACGCAGAGCATGCCGACGATCTCTTTATCCTCGCGGATAAAGTACGTCGCTGACTCCAACGTCTTGCCACCGGCACCGCGCCCCTCATAGCCCGTAATAAACGGCAGGTCGCGATACTTTGGGTCGTGCATGATCTTGAGCGCCAGATCGGTGGCGGGACCGCCGACCTTACGGCCGCTTACGATGCCGTTGCGAATATCGACGATGGCGTGGTCGGGATCCGAGAAATCGTGCAGCACGATCTCGCTGTTTTTGCCGAGTATCTGCTCCAGGAAATCGACCATCGGCAAAAAGCGACGTACGGTCTCGTTCACGGGCAACTCCTTTGGGTGAAAGCGGAAGTTTCATAACAATTTTTTCTCATGGTAACACGCTGCTCATCATCTCGTATATCCGCAGGTACATGACGTAATGCAGACGAACGGTATGATTTTGGCGGTAAACGGTTGACCAAAAGAAAAGTTAGATGCTATTTTGACCAGACACTTTCCTGACCTGCGGAAATGCATTATCTCAGCTGAAGAATAGTCTGATAACAAAAAATTATTATTGAGAATGAGAATCATCTTTAATACGATATGCAACGAAGGCACAACCTCAACCCCGCACTGCGTCACAATAGGGCGTTAGATGCGAAAACAACTATTTCGAGGATTGGTGGTCAAATGACCCAGGAGACGGTTACGAACGGCACTGAAGCCCTGTTCACTCGTGAAGGCATGCCTCCCGTTAAGGAAATGATCCCGTGTGCCCTTCAGCACGTACTGGCATCGTTTGCCGGCATCATCACCCCGGCTGTCATCATGGCCGGCGTCTACGGCTTTAATAGCCAGCAGAGCACCGACATCATCCAGGTCGCGCTCATTCTTTCGGCGATCGACACGGCCCTTCAGGCCTTTGCCCCCTTCCGTCGCATCGGCGGCGGCCTGCCCATCGTCATGGGCGTTTCGTTCGCGTTCCTCCCGGCCCTGCAGGCCATGGGCACCTCGGGCTTTAGCTTTGGCGCGCTGTTGGGCGGCGAGATTGTCGGCGGTGCCGTCGCGGTCCTCTTTGGTCTGGCCTACAGCAAGATTAAGTGGCTGTTCCCACCCGTCGTGACCGGTACGGTCATCTTCTCCATCGGCGTTTCGCTGTATCCCACGGCCGTCAAGTATATGGCCGGCGGTATGGGTACGCCACTGTGGGGCACCCCGCAGGCCTGGTGCGTCGCTCTTATCACCTTCGCCGTGGTCTTTGCGCTCGCCAACTTTGGCAAGGGCACGCTCAAGCTGGGATCCGTGTTCTTTGGCATGATCGTTGGCATGATCGTCTCCATCCCCTTTGGCATGATCGACTTCTCAAGCGTCGCCACCGCTCAGGTCTTCGCCCTTCCCAAGCTCATGCCCTATGCGCTCGAGTTTGATCCCGAGGTCTGCATTACCCTCGCCGTCGTGTTCCCCATGGTTGCCATCCAGGTTATCGGCGACGTCTCCGCCGCCTGCCTGGGCTCCATCGACCGTATGCCCACCGAGCGCGAGCTCTCCGGCGCTATCGTGTCCCAGGGCCTCACCTCTATGGTCGGCGGCCTGCTGGGCGGTCTTCCCACCAGCGCCCTTGGCCAGAACGTGGGCATCATCTGCTCCAACAAGGTCGTCAACAAGTGGGTCTTTGTGATCATCGCGGCCGTCTTTGCCATCGCCGGTCTGTTCCCGCAGCTCTCTGCCGTCCTTTCCGCTATCCCGCAGCCCGTCATCGGCGGCGCGACCGTCGGCGTCTTTGGCACCATTACCATGAACGGCGTGCGCATGTTCACCCGCGAGGGCCTCACGCAGCGCACTACCACCATCGTCGGTACCTCCGTCGTCTTTGGCCTGGGTATCTGGATGGCCAGCGGTTGCCTTGCCGGCGAGGGTATGCCCGCCTGGGTGTCCACCGTCATCGGCTCCAATGCCGTAACCCCCACCGCCATCATGGCCATCGTCCTTAACCTGATTCTTCCGCAGACGCCGGTCGTGGCTCAGCACATCGATGCTGCCAAGGACGCTGCCGTGGATCTGGTCTTGCCCGAGAGCAAGAAGTAACCAATTCGGTGCTATTCGTCGGCGGACGCATCGCCTCGTCCGCCGACGTCATGCGGCGTCAAGCCGCACTTCAAAGGGTTTGTCCCTTTGGTGAAGCGTTGACGGGAGAGGGCCCGTTTCCGGTGTAGGCCGGCGCTTCGCACTCCGCCATGTCAGAGGTGTCAAACCCCGCCTCTGATGTTGAAGGGAGCATTCATGCTTCTGGTCGCTAACGGTTCCGTTTTTACCCGCAACGCTCAGACCCCGTTCATTCCCAACGGTGCGGTCGCCATTGACGGAGATACGATCGTCGAAGTGGGCCCCGAGTGCGAGCTCAAGGCCAAGTACCCGGATGCCGAGTACGTCGACGCCCAGGGCAACCTCATCATGCCCGGACTCATTAACTGCCACACCCACATCTACTCGGGTCTGGCTCGCGGCCTTGCCATTAAGGGCTGCAACCCCACCAACTTCCTGGAGAATCTTGAGCAGCAGTGGTGGAAGATCGACGACAACCTGACGCTCGACGGCACCAAGGCCAGCGCCTATGCCACGATTCTGGACTCCATCCGCGATGGCGTCACCACGATCTTCGATCACCACGCGAGCTTCTGCGAGATTCCGGGCAGCCTCTTTGCCATTAAGGATGCCGCGCAGGAGCTGGGCATGCGTTCGTGCCTGTGCTACGAGGTCTCCGACCGCCGCGGTCAGGAAAAATGCGACCAGGCCATTGCCGAGAACGCCGAATTTGCCCAGTGGGCCGCCAAGGAGCGTCGCGATAACGACAACCACATGATCGCCGCCATGTTTGGCGGTCACGCCACCTTTACGCTTTCGGACGAGACCATGGACAAGATGGCCGAGGCCAACAACGGCCTGACCGGCTTCCACATCCATGTGTGTGAGGGCATGAATGACGTGTGGGACTCCCGCCTCAACCGCGGCGGCATCAGCCCCGTCGAGCGCTTGCTGCAGCATAACCTTCTGGGTCCCGACACCATGCTCGGCCACTGCATCCACGTGACGCCTGCCGAGATGGATATCGTCAAGGAGTCTGGCACCTGGCTCGTCAACAACCCCGAATCCAATATGGGCAACGCCGTGGGCTGCGCCCCCGTGCTCGAGTTCTTCCGCCGCGGCATCCCCGTGTGCATGGGCACCGACGCCTACACCCACGATATGCTCGAGAGCCTCAAGGTCTTCCTGATCATTCAGCGCCACAACGCCGCCATGCCCAACGTGGGCTGGTGCGAGGCCATGACGATGCTCTTTGAGAACAACGCCAAGATGGCGAGCAAGTACTTCGATCGCAAGCTCGGCGTGCTCGAGGCCGGCGCTGCCGCCGACGTCATCGTTATGGACTACAAGCCCTTTACGCCGCTGAGCGAGGAGAACATCGACGGCCACATGCTCTTTGGCATGATGGGTAAAAACTGCCGTACCACCATCATCAATGGCCGCGTCCTGTACAAGGATCGCGAGTTTGTCGGTATCGATGAGGACAAGATCAACGCGTGGACCATGGCTGAGTCCAAAAAGCTCTGGAGCACGCTCAACGATCGCGCCTACTAGTTACAAGTAGATTCACGCGCGCCGGATGTTTCGCCGCATCCGACGCGCGTATAGGCGACCTCCGCGGGGTCGCTGGCGCTGTGCTAGCGCTACACCGTATTTGCGCCCGCCGCGCGGTCTCGCCGGGCGTTACAGAGAGGAACTCACTATGAGCGACATCATGAGGCCGATCCCGTTTTCGCAGCTGATGAACTGGATCATCGAGGAGCATAAGACCCAGGACGCCATCTTTGGCGTGCGCAAGATGGTCACGACCAACCAGGAGGGCGCGCTTCCCATTTTTGACGAGCGCATCGAGACCCCGTTTGGCCCGGCTGCCGGCCCCAACACGCAGCTTGCCCAGAACATCGTGGCATCCTACGTGGCCGGTTCTCGTTTCTTTGAGCTCAAGACCGTCCAGGTTATGGACGGCGAGGAGCTCTCCAAGTGTGTGAACAAGCCCTGCATCGTGGCTCAGGACGAGTGCTACAACTGCGAATGGTCGACCGAGCTCGAGGTTCCGCAGGCCTTTGCCGAGTACGTGAAGGCATGGTTTGCCTGCCACCTGATCGCTCGCGAGTACGGTCTGGGCAGCCCGGACGGCTTTGTCTTCAACATGTCCGTGGGTTATGACCTCGAGGGTATTAAGAGCCCCAAGGTCGACGCCTACATCGAGGGTATGAAGGACGCCAGCGGCTCTGACGTCTGGAATGAGTGCCGCGCATGGGCGCTCGCCAACCTGGACAAGTTTGAGCATGTCGACGCCGCGTTTGTCGAGTCCATCCCGGCGCGCGTCTCCAACTCTATCACCGAGTCTACCCTGCACGGTTGCCCGCCAGCGGAGATCGAGCGCATCGCGACCTATCTGATCACCGAGAAGGGCCTCAACACCTACATCAAGTGCAACCCCACGCTGCTGGGCTATGAGTTTGCCCGCCAGCGCCTGAACGAGCTGGGCTTTGACTACATCGTCTTCGATGACACGCACTTCCGCGAGGACCTGCAGTGGGCTGACGCCGTGCCCATGTTCGAGCGCCTGATTGCCCTGTGCGCCGAGCGCGGCCTGGAGTTTGGCGTCAAGCTCACCAACACCTTCCCCGTCGACGTGACGAGGAACGAGCTGCCCTCCACCGAGATGTACATGTCGGGCCGTTCGCTGTTCTCGCTGACCATCGAGGCCGCCCGTCGCATTACCGAGCAGTTCGATGGCAAGCTGCGCATCAGCTACTCCGGCGGCGCCACGGTCTACAACATCCGTGCCCTGTATGACGCCGGCATTTGGCCCGTCACCCTGGCGACTGACGTGCTCAAGCCCGGTGGCTACGAGCGCTTTAGCCAGATGGCCGGCGAGTTTGCCGACCTGGACGGCAAGCCGTTCGCGGGTGTCTCGCTCGAGGCCGTGACCGCGATCCAGGCCGACTCGCTCACCAACCCGCTCTACAAGAAGCCGCTGCGCCCGCTGCCCGACCGCAAGGTCGCCGGCAAGAGCCCGCTTTCCGACTGCTTTACCACGCCGTGCCGCACGAGCTGCCCCATCCAGCAGGATATTCCCGCCTACCTGGCGGCTGTTGACGAGGGCCGCTACGAGGACGCGCTTAACATCATCATCGAGCGCAACGCCCTGCCGTTCATTACCGGTACCATCTGCCCGCATCCCTGCGGCCGTGCCTGCGAGCGTGCCTTCTACGAGCCCGAGGGCGCCCAGATTCGCGCCAGCAAGCTCAAGGCCGCCCGCGAGGCCATGACCACCGTGCTGCCCAAGCTGCGCGCCCAGGCCATCGCCAACGACGCCGAGCGCAACGTTGCCGTTATCGGCGGCGGCCCGGCCGGCCTGGCGACGGCGTTCTTCCTGACGCGCGCCGGCGTGCCCGTCACCATCTTCGAGGCCCGCGACTCGCTCGGCGGCGTGGTCCGTCACGTAATCCCCGAGTTCCGTATCGCCAGCGACGATATCTCCCACGATGCCGAGCTCTGCCTGGCCTTTGGCGCCAAGGTTCAGCTCAACGCCCGCGTGGAGTCCATTGACGAGCTCAAGGCCCAGGGCTTTACCGACGTGGTCGTGGCCACCGGTGCCTGGATGCCCGGCTCTGCGGGCCTGGGCGAGGGCGCCGAGCTCGATGTGTTGGAGTTCCTCGAGGCCGCCAAGAAGGGCGAGAAGCTCGAGCTGGGCGAGGACGTCGTGGTCATTGGCGCCGGCAACACCGCCATGGACGCTGCCCGCGTGGCCAAACGCCTGGCAGGTGTGAAGAACGTGCGCCTGGTGTATCGCCGCACCAAGAAGCAGATGCCCGCCGACGAGGAAGAGCTCGATCTTGCTCTTGCCGACGGCGTTGAGTTCTGCGAGCTGCTGGCGCCCAAGGCGCTCAACGGTGCCGTGCTGACCTGCGATGTTATGGAGCTTGGCGAGCCGGATGCAAGCGGCCGTCGCAGCCCCGTCGCCACGGGCGAGACCGTCGAGCTTTCCGCCACCACGGTGATCTGCGCCGTGGGCGAGGGCATCGATGCCAGCCTGTACGATGCCGCGGGCGTCGAGCACGACCGTCGCGGCCGCCTTGCCGCCACCTCCACCGGCGTCGAGGGCGTCTGGGCTGCGGGCGACTGCCGCCGCGGTCCTGCCACCGTGGTCGAGGCTATTGCCGACGCCGCCGAGGTCGCCCGTGCCATCGCCGGCGTGGACTTTAACAAGTACGCCGACTGCAACGAGCAGGCCGGCCGCGAGGACACCTGCTACGAGCGCAAGGGGTCGCTGTGCCGCGACAAGCGCAACTGCACCAAGACCCGCTGCCTGGGCTGCGGTTCGGTGTGCGAGGTTTGCTGCGACGTGTGCCCCAACCGCGCCAACGTTGCCATTAAGGTGCCGGGCCTGGCCAAGCATCAGGTGGTACATGTCGATGGCATGTGCAACGAGTGCGGCAACTGCGCCGTGTTCTGCCCCTACCAGGAGGGTCGTCCCTACAAGGACAAGCTCACCCTGTTCTGGAGCGAGCAGGACATGGAGAACTCCGAGAACGAGGGCTTCCTGGCCGTGGACGAGGATCACTTTAAGGTCCGTGTTGCCGGCACGGTCCGTACCGTCTCGGTCGATGCCGTCAACACCGGTCTGCCCGAGGCCGTTCGCCTGACCATCAAGGCCGTGCGCGACAGCTATCCGTACCTTCTTAAGAAATAGGCGAGTCTCTTATGGCCAAATCCATTCAACATAACGTGGCCTACGTTGCCTGCGGAAGCGGTTGCGCCTCCGCAGGCGGCGATGCCCGCTGCAGCGAAGGCTGCATTGGCTGTGGCGCCTGCGTCACGGCCTGCCCCCACGGCGCCATTGCGCTGGTCGATGGCATCGCCCGCGTGGATCGCTCAAAGTGCACGGGCTGTGGCCTGTGCGGCATGGCGTGCCCGCAGCGCGTGATTGCCTTCGTTCCCGGCTACCAGAACATCCTGGTGCGCTGCAACAACACCGATAAGGGCGCCATTGCCCGCAAGATCTGCGACACGAGCTGCATCGGTTGCGGCATGTGCGCCAAAAAGTGCCCTGCAGGCGCTATCCGCATCGAGGACAACTGCGCCCATATCGACGGCGCGGACTGCCTGTCGTGCGGCATGTGCGCCGTCGTCTGCCCGCATGGCGCCATTCACGACCGCACCGGCATCGCCGCCGGCGTGTAGAAGGGAATCACCATGGCACAGGAATTCACTTTTACCGTTAACGGTGTCGAGCACACGACGACTCAGAACAAGCCGCTGCTGCGCTACCTGCGCGACGACCTGCACATCCATTCCGCCAAGGACGGCTGCTCCGAGGGTGCTTGCGGCACCTGCACCATTCACGTGGACGGTGCGGCCGTCAAGGCGTGCGTGCTGACCACCGCCCTTGCCGCCGGTCGCAACATCGTGACTGTCGAGGGCCTGCCCGAGGACGTGCGCGAGGCCTTTGTGTACGCCTTTGGCGCCGTGGGCGCCGTGCAGTGCGGTTTTTGCATCCCCGGCATGGTCATGGCGGGTGCGGCGCTCATCGCCGAGGACCCCGAGCCCACCGAGGAGCAGATCAAGTACGCCATCCGCGGCAACGTCTGCCGCTGCACCGGCTACAAAAAGATTATCGAGGGCATTTCGCTGGCCGCTGCGGTGCTCCGCGGCGAAAAGCAGATCGACGAGGACTTGGAGCGCGGCGACGACTACGGCGTGGGCAAGCGCGCCTTCCGTATCGACGTGCGCAAGAAGGTGCTCGGCGAGGGCAAGTATCCCGATGACATCGACGAGCTCGATCAGCCGGGTCTGGCCTACGCCAGCGCCGTGCGCTCCAAATATCCGCGCGCCCGCGTGCTCTCCATCGACACCTCCAAGGCCGAGGCCCTGCCCGGCGTGGTGGGCATCCTGCGCGCCGAAGACGTGCCGGTCAACCAGGTCGGCCACCTTATCCAGGACTGGGACGTCATGATCGCCCAGGGCGATATCACCCGCTGCGTGGGCGATGCCATCGTGCTGGTGGTTGCCGAGGATGAGGCGACGCTCGAGAAGGCCAAGAAGCTCGTAAAGATCGATTACGAGCCGCTGGAGCCCGTGCGTAACATTGTCGAGGCCAGGGCTGCCGACGCCCCGCGCCTGCACGACAGCTTCTTTGCCTTTGGCAACACGGTGGAGCTCAAGGACAACGTGTGCCAGAGCCGTCACGTGACGCGCGGCGACGCCGCCAAGGCGCTGGCAGAGAGCGCGTTTACCGTGACGCAGCGCTTTACCACGCCCTTTACCGAGCATGCCTTCTTGGAGCCCGAGTGCGCCGTCGCCTTCCCGTACAAGAACGGCGTCAAGGTGCAGTCGACCGACCAGGGTGCCTACGACACGCGCAAAGAGTGTGCCCACATGTTTGGCTGGGATAGCGAGCCCGAGCGCGTGGTCGTCGAGACCATGCTCGTGGGCGGCGGCTTTGGCGGCAAGGAGGACGTGTCCATCCAGCACCTGGCCGCGCTCGCCGCATATAAGTTCCAGCGTCCTGTGAAGTGCAAACTCACGCGCGCTGAGTCGCTTGCGTTCCATCCCAAGCGTCATGCCATGGACGGCACCTTTACGCTGGGCTGCGACGCCGAGGGCAACTTTACCGGCCTGGACTGCGAGATCAACTTTGACACCGGCGCCTACGCGTCGCTGTGCGGCCCGGTGCTCGAGCGCGCCTGTACGCATGCCGTCGGCCCCTACAAGTACCAGAACACCGACATTCGCGGCTTTGGCTACTACACCAACAACCCGCCCGCCGGCGCGTACCGCGGCTTTGGCGTTTGCCAGTCCGAGTTTGCGCTCGAGAGCCTGATCGACTTGCTGGCCGAGAAGGTCGGCCTGGATCCGTGGGAGATCCGCTACCGTAACGCCATCGAGCCGGGCGAGGTTTTGCCCAACGGCCAGATTGCCGATTGCTCCACGGCGCTTAAGGAGACGCTGCTCGAGGTCAAGGATGCCTACTACGCGCATCCCGGACACGCCGGTATTGCCTGTGCCATGAAGAACGCCGGCGTGGGCGTGGGCCTGCCCGATGCCGGCCGCTGCAAGATTCGCGTCGAGAACGGCGTGGCTGTGGTCTATGCCGCCACGTCCGACATCGGCCAGGGCTGCAACACCGTCTTTTTGCAGGATGTTGCCGAGGCATGCGGTCTGCCGCTGAGCTGCATCGCTAACGGTGAGTGCTCCACCGAGAACGCTCCCGACTCCGGCACCACGTCTGGCTCGCGCCAGACGGTCGTGACCGGCGAGGCCGTGCGCGGTGCCGCCTTCCTGCTGCGCGATGCCATGGTTGGCATCGAGGCCGGCAAGCCTGCGCCCGATGCTCCCGTGAGTGCGCATGGCGACGGCGTCAAGATCGAGTACGACGACGGTCGCGCCTATCAGCTGCGCACGCAGGAACTCGTCGCCGGCCAGGGCATGCATCCTCAGGATCCCACGGCCGCCATCAAGGCGCTCGAGGGATGCGAGTTTGGCTACGTGTACCTGGAGCCGACCGACAAGCTGGGCGCCGACGTTCCCAACCCCAAGAGCCACATCTGCTACGGCTTTGCCACGCATGTGGTCATTTTGGATGATGACGGCCGCGTGAGCGAGGTCTATGCCGCGCACGATTCCGGCAAGGTTGTCAATCCCATCTCCATCCAGGGTCAGATCGAAGGCGGCGTGCTCATGGGTATGGGCTATGCGCTTACCGAGGATTGGCCGCTCAAGGACTGCGTACCCCAGGCAAGGTACGGCACGCTCGGGCTGTTCCGTGCGCCCGAGATTCCGGATATCCACGCCATCTACGTGGAGAAGGACGAGCTGCTGCCCGTGGCATATGGTGGCAAGGGCATCGGCGAGATTGCAACGATCCCCACGGCGCCCGCCGTGCAGAATGCCTACCGCGCGTTTGACGGCAAGCTGCGTCCGGATCTGCCCATGGTGGATACGCCGTACAGCCGCGCCCGTCACCGCGGGTAGGGTGGAGCGCGAACGGCCATTGCTGACGGGCTGTTCGCGCTCAACATCAACTGTATATGCTGCGCCTTTGGCCCCAGTTCCATCGCGAGCCGGGGCCTTTTGTTTGGAGCGGAAACTGCGACCCGGAATTGGCGCTCAGAATGGGATGCAGTTTCTGGATCGGCTCTCAGGCGGAAACTGCGACCCGGAATCGATGCTCAGAATGGGATGCGCTTTCCGAATCGCCTTCAGGCGGAAATTGCATCCCATTCCGAGTCTTCATTCTGGGACACGCTTTCCGCAAGGAGCTTCGTCGGGAAAGCGCATCCCATTCCGAGCGCCTATTCCGGGATGCGCTTTCCGGCTGTCGTTCACTTGGAAACTGCGGCCCAGTTTGAGCGTCTATTCCGGGATGTAATTTCCGCTGGGCGTTCAACCGGAAAGCGTGTCCCGTTCTAGGCCTTGATTCCGGGAAACGGTTTCCGCTGGGCATGCCATCTGGAAAGCGCATCCCATTTTGAGCACTCAATCTGGGACATGGTTTCCGCGGGTGCTGCCAACCGGAAAGTGTGTCCCGGTTTGGTAGGCAGGCGAGCATAAGCTCAGTAGCCCCTACAGCTCAATATCGTTGAGCCATGTCGGTAGCGCGGTCTGCCGGATGCCTGCCGTCTGCAGCTTTTTGGCGAGCGTTCCTGCCGAGCGGACCTCGTTCATGGTAAAGCGCAGCAGAGGGTGACCGTAGAGCGATAGGTGCGCCTCGCGCTGTCGTTCGGCGACGAGCGCCTCGGCGGTGGTGCGTCCGGCCAGCATGGTCTGGTCGGTATATTTGATGAGCCCGTCGAGCTCGCCCAGCGTGAGTTCCCGCGCCTGGCGCTCCCAGGCAAAGTCCGTTCGTATGGGCTTGGCCGAATCGAAGGGGTCCGTCAGCTCGTATTGAAGCCAATCGGGCGCAAAGCCCGTCTCGATCATGACGGCTCGGGCGACCGATTCCCCGCCGCTCTCGGCGCGGGCGTCGGCATATCGAAGCGTTGTGAGAGCAGTACGAATTGCACGACCATTGCGGGCAGTCGCTCGTTGCTCAACGGCCTCCATCAGCTGTTCCCGTGCAAGGCCGAGCTTTAAAATCGCCGAATCGGCAATGGGCATGCCGTCGGCAAAACCAGTTTGCAGCAGGCAATCTGTGACCGTTTGGATTGGCGGCGTTACCGATATGCCGGCTCTGCGTATTGCTCCGGCCGGCTCAATCTGGTGCCGCTGAATATGTGCGCCCGGACGAGCCGACGGCTTTGTCGAGCTGCAAACATGCACGACGTTCAGGTGTCGCCACGAGACCTCGAGCCCCAGCAGACAGGCGGCCGAAAACGAGCAGAACGTCCAATCGGGATGGATGATCGCAAGGGCGCGGATAATCTCGCAATGGCGTTGCGCTCGGTTGAGTTCATCCCAGCGCGTTTTTCGCGCGAACAGTCCCGGCATGGGCGAGACGACCGCGCTGCCGATGCGCCGAAGGAGCGCTTTTCGGATCGCCGTGCTCGGGGGAATCAGGCAGCGCCCCTCTTGTTCGGCTTGAGTGAGCAGTTGGTCGATGAGCTGGTCATTGCAATGGGTCATGAGCTACCGCCTCCTTTTGGGTAGCAAAAACGTATCAGCCGCAACTTGCCGCTCAACTGACCAAAAGCTGACCAAAATCTAACCATGCAGGTAGATGACCTGCTTTTGGCAACATATTTCTTGTTTGAATCGGTGGGCGGTAATCGGCGACCGTGAACGGTAACTGGATATGAAGTCTTGGTAAGTTTCGGGACGTGTACTTTTTGAAAAAGAGCATTCTATCTGCTGTTTTGTGTTTCTGGATCGCATATTTGAAGGCATGTGATAAGGGCGGCGGACTGTCGCCTTGTATCTGCGG
>CALBOJ010000063.1 GCA_937896835.1 uncultured Collinsella sp. | reverse complement strand
GCCCCCGACGTGGAAGGCACGGTCGCGGGCCTGCGCAACCTGGTGCTGGGCATGCGCGCCGAGGCCGAGGGCAAGGATCCTCACGAGGCCGTCGCCGCTGCGAACGGCGAAGATGCTGCCGAGGACGAGGGCGCTGACGAGGGCGATGTGCCGGTCGACGCCGAGCCCGTTGCCGATGCGACCGCCGAGCCCGTTCCCACCGAGCCCCAGGGCGTCCCCAACTTTGACGACGAGCCCCAGGTGGCGATTGATACCGAGGGCGCGGTTGCCGAGAACCACGAGGCCTCCGCTGCCGTCTTTGGCGGTGCGGCGACGGTTCCGGTAGGACCTGCGCATGAGGGCGGCCTGCCGCTCGTGGACGGCGCCGGCGAGGACCCGGGTGCCACGGTGGCCATGCCGGCTATGCCCCAGGAGTAGGCCTACGCGTTTATCACCATCACGTACCTGCGTCTTTGCCGTACGCAGATGAGCGGAGCGGCAAGTGATGCGCTGCGGGTATAATGGACAGCATTCAAACGGTGGGCACCGACGTGCCCGCAGGAGAGGAATGATCATGGGTAAGACTTTCAGCTTTGTCTCCGGCGCACTTTTTGGTGCCGCTGCCGGCGCTATTATCGGTGTTGCTCTGGCCCCGCGCTCGGGCGCCGAGACCCGCGCCATGGCTGCCGATATCGCCAACGACGCCTGGGACAATATGCGCGACACCTACGAGCACAGCGCCGAGGAGGCCCGTGCCGCGGTGAATGACTTTGGCCCGATGGTCGACGCCAAGACCGACGACCTGCGCGCCAAGGTCGACCTGGCCCGCGAGCGCATGGACCAGCTGCGCGAGCAGCTCAACGACGCCATTTCGGGCGGCAACGTGACGCCTGCCGCCGACGTCGTGGTGGAGAACGCCGTCGAGGCTGATACCGAGGCTGCGGAGCCCTCGACCGAGGCATAATGCGCGCTGGGGATTTTGTCGGCGCCAAGATCTATCGCAAGCCTACCGAGGACAAGCGCACCAAAAAGGACGGCACACCGCGCAGCCCTAAAAAGCTCGGAAAGATTCACTTTCCGGTCTTTACCCCGGGCGGTACGCGCGTGGTCGGCTTTATGGTCCGCCAGCCCGATATCGCGGGCATGATCGAGCGTCCCGACCGATTCGTAGCGCTCGACGCCATTGGTGTCTACGAGGGCGCCATTGCGGTCGATGACGTCAAGGACACGTACGATGCCGCCGCCGCCAAGCGCCTCGACATCAACCTGGACGATTGCATCATCTGGGTCGGTATGGACGTGCGCACGGAATCGGGCGACGTCGTGGGCTATTGCTCGGACGTCGAGTTCAAGCCGCGCTCGGGCATCGTGCAGGCATTCTATGTGACCGCCGGTGCTGCTTCGAGTGTTTTGGTTGGTGACACGCAGGTGCCGCCGACGATGCTGCGTGGCTACGAGAACGGCGCGATGATTGTCTCGGACGAGGTCAAGGCGCTCGGGTATTCGGGCGGCGCGGCCGCCAAGGCTGCCGAGGCCAGTGTCGTGGTGGGCGATAAGGTCAAGAAGGGCGCCAAGGTGCTCGATGACAAGGGATCGGTTGCCGTGGACAAGGGCAGTCGCGCACTGGGCAAGCAGCTCGGTAAGACGCGCGGCATGTTCAAGGCCTTTAAGGACGAATACCAAAAGGCGAGCGGAGGCTCGTCAAAAGCTACAAAATAGCGACGTACCAAATGATGGGAGGCAAGCCGGAGACCTGTTGCTCCGGCTTGCTGTGTTTATGGGGGAGGGCACATGCGCCAAAACGGATCCAACTTAAACGGGCGTTCGGGTACGCGTCCGACGGCGCGTCGCGATCTGGGGCAGCTGCCCAGCGGTCAGCGCAAGCGTCACCGTAAGCCCGGCGCGATGTACCTCAACCATAGCCGCGGGTTTAGCGATCGCAGTGCGCGCATCGGCAACGGGCGCTCGCCGCGCCGACCGTCCCGTCTGCCCTATGCGCTTATCGCCGTGGGCTGTGCGCTCGTGCTGTTTATCGCTGCCGTCGTGGGCTACGTCAACCGCAGCGTGGACGTGGAGCTCAACGGCCAGAAGACCGCGGTGCGCGTGGGCTCTACGCTGCAGAATCTCATCGACGACCAGGAGTTGACTGACGCCTACGACGCAGGCGACCTGCTAGCCGTCGATGACAGCGTGCTGACCCGCTATGGCGGCGAAAAGCTGTCGGTTAAGGTGGACGGCAAGCGCATAAAACAGGGTAAGTGGAAAAGCCGCGAACTTGAGGGCGGCGAGAAGGTGACGGTCAAGGATGGCCGTAACACCTACGAGAAGCACGAGGTTCAGGCTACGGTTATCGAGCCCAAGCTCAAGGTCGAGGGCACGGGCGCTATCGAGTATGTGCAGACGTGGGGTGTCCAGGGCCGCTCCGAGGTGTGGGTTGGTGAGCAGTCGGGCAAGACGCAGGACCGCGGCGAGGTCGTGCCCGCCACCGATTGCGTCGTTGCGTGCGCCAGCGTGGCGCCCAAGGGCAACAAAAAGTACGTGGCGCTGACGTTTGATGAGGGCCCGAGCGGAGCGACCAAGCAGATCTTGCAGGTGCTCAAGGAAAAGGGCGTCACCGCGACGTTCTTCCTTTCGGGCGATGCGGTCGAGGCCTCGTCCGCCACGGCCAAGGCGATTGTCGATGCCGGGTGCGAAATCGGATCCAACAGCTACAGCGACGATTCGCTCAAGGGTCAGGACCGTGAGGCGGTACGCGAGCAAATCACGAAAGGCACCGATGCGATTAAGTCGGCGACCGGCGTGAAGACGATGCTGCTGCGCGCCCCCTACGCTGCCTTTGACGAGCAAAACTGGATTGATGCGATGGACCTGGTTTCCGCCGTGGTCTCGTGGAATATTGACTCGGGCGACTGGCTGCTCAACGGTGCCGACGAGCAGGTCTCGACGGTGCTCGATTCGGTGACGCCGGGCAATATTGTGTTGCTCACCGATAGAGACGAATGCGCCGAGCAGACGCTCGAGGCGCTGCCGCAGATTATCGACGGCCTTGTCGCCGACGGCTACAAGATCGTGACGCTCAGCGACCTGGTCAAGACGGACACGTCGCTGAGCAAAAAGCTCACCTCGCTCACCAAGGTTTCCATGCCCAAAAACGCCGTGTTCCCCCAACTTGCCGAGGACGATGACACCACAGAGTAGTCATTGGGTAGTCGTTTAAGAACGTCCCCAAGGGCTATGTCACGGATACGTCAGCGTTTGGTATGCCTGCAATGTGCAGCGCATAAATTCGATGCCGCAGGGCGATGCTGATGCTATAGTTACTGCGGTTAATGAGGGTCAAGAGAAAGGTTACAGGTGAAATCCAAACCTCGACCATACAGTCGATGACCCCATGCAGGTGCTTTTTGCGCATGCACGGGGTGTAAGCGTCGAGCGGCGTGCCGTCCGCGCATGCGTATACATATCCAGAAGCCCCCGGACGCCGCACGCGCGGCCGCGTCCGGAGGAATAATGATGGGGAGCACCATTGAATTATCTGAGTGAGATGCTCAAATTGCCGGTCTTGGACGTCGACGGCGAAAAGCTCGGCGTGGTCAACGATTTTGGCATTGCTACCGGCGAAGTTTTTCCGCACGTGACGTCGCTCGCGTTCCGCGGCCCCGGCAAGACGCCGTTTATGATCAGCTGGCGCAAATGGGTCGACCGTATCGACGAGACGGGCGTGTATCTCAACACGTCTGCCACCAATATTCGCTTCTCGTACCTGCAGCCGACCGAACTCCTGCTTGCCCGCGACGTGCTCAACAAGCAGATTGTCGACACGCAGGGCATGAAGGTCGTGCGCGTCAACGACATCAAGTTTTCCATGTCGGGCGAAAACCAGCTGCGCCTGCTGGGCGCCGAGGTCGGTGCTCGCGGTCTGCTACGCGCCATCAGCCCCGCGCTCGAGCATATCGTCGAAGGCTTTATGAAGCACCTGGGCAAGCCGCTCAGCGAGGACATCATCGCTTGGTCCTACATGGACCTGCTCGACCGCTCGACCAAGAACATTCAACTCTCGGTGTCGCACAAGACGCTCGGCGAGCTGCACCCTGCCGACATCGCCGACATTATCGAGCAGCTCGACCCGCGTCTGCGTGCGCAGGTGTTTGCGCAGCTCGATACCGCCCAGGCAGCCGAAGCTATCTCGGAGTTCGATGACGACGAGCTTATGACCGAGATGCTCGAGGGCCTGTCCGACACGGACGCATCGTCGATGCTGGCCATGATGGACCCGGACGACGCTGCCGACCTGATCGACGAGCTTGATTACGAGAAGGCCGAGAAGCTCCTGCGCCTGATGGGCGTCAAGGAGGAGAAGGCGATTCGTAACCTGCTGGGGTATGAGGACAACACCGCCGGCCGCATCATGACCTCGGAGTTTGTCTCCCTGCCTGCCACGGCAACGGTCGGTGACGCCATCGAGGCGATTCGCGAGCTCGACGAGGACTTCGAGAGCGTCTACTACGTCTATACCGAGGATCCGAGCGGCATGCTGACCGGTGTGCTTTCGCTGCGAACGCTGATCGTAGCCGACCGCGACGCCACGCTGGGTCAGCTGGCCTATCGCGACCTGGTCTATGTGTCGCCCGACGAGGACCAGGAAGACGTAACGGACGAGATGACCAAGTACGACCTGGTTGCCATCCCTGTCTGCGACGAGAACCGTCATATCCTGGGTATCGTAACCTTCGACGACGCCATGGACGTTATTGCCGAGGAGCATCAGGAGGACCTGCAGATCGCCGGTGTCGGCTCGGGCGATAGCGCGTCGGACGACTCGACGAACGTGCTCAGCTGGTTCGTGCATCGCCAGTACTGGGTTGTTGTATGGGGCATCGCGTCGTGCATCATGGCGACCGTGCTGGGAACGGCGCTCGGCTCCGCGCATCTGGTGGTGTTCCCCATGTGCGCCATGCCGCTCGTGCTGCTGGCGGCCTCGCGCATGGTGTCGTTCGTCAAGAACTACTTCCTGGAGTATGACGGTCACGACGATGAGCCCAAGCCGTATCTGGGGTTCTTCTTCCAGAGCACGGGCATGGGCCTGATTCTGTCACTCGTGACCTACCTGTGCGCCCAGCTGGTGCGCACCGCTGCGTTCCCCGATGCGTCCATGTTTGAGGAGCAACTCTTTACCGGGTGCTTTAACATCGCGGCCATCGTCTGTCTGATTGGCAACATGAGCGCCGTGATTTACCTGATGGTGCTGTTCTGGCGTGACGAGCATGACCTCAACACGTCGGGCACCGCCATGAACGTTATTGCCGTCATGATCTCGTGCGTAGCGTACTGCGTCGCTGCGGTGCTGCTCACCATGTCGGTCATGGGTTAGGTGGTCGCGTGCAAGATACCAAGCAAAAGTCGGGCACCAAGCAAAAGTTGACCATCGCGGCCATCTTTGGCGCTATGGGTCCCGGTCTGCTGGCGGCGCTTTCGGGCAATGACGCCGGCGGCATTGCAACGTATTCCAGCGCGGGCGCCGGCTATGGCTACAAGATGCTCTGGATGCTTCCCGTCATGACTGTGCTGCTCATCGTGACGCAGGAGACCGCGGCGCGCTGCGGCTGCGTCACGGGCAAGGGGCTGGCATCGCTCATTCGCGAGCGCTTTGGCGTGCGCAAGAGCGTGTTGGCCATGGCGGCGCTGTTGATCGCCAACACGGCTGTGACCATTTCGGAGTTTGCGGGCATCGCCAGCGGCCTTGCTCTCTTTGGCGTGCCGGCGAGCATCTCGGTGCCGTTGGTGGCGCTGCTGGTGTGGATGCTTACCATGTCGGGTAGTTTCCAGCGCATCGAGAAGATTCTGCTGCTGGTGAGCTGCGTGTTCGTGACCTATATCGTCGCCGCGTTTATGGCTGGCCCCAACTGGGGTGAGGTCGCGGTCGACCTGGTCGTGCCCAACATTCAAAATGACCCCAGCTACGTGTCGCTCGTGGTCGCAACGATCGGTACCACTATCGCGCCGTGGATGATTTTCTTGGCGCAGAACAACGTGGTCGATAAGAACGCGGGCGAGGACGATATCGTGCTGCAGCGTATTGATACCGTGAGCGGCTCGATCGCTGCCGATATCATTGCCGGCTTTATTATCATCACGACCGGCACGGTGTTGTTCCCGGCGGGTATTCAGATCAGCGATGCTGCCGATGCTGCCCGCGCGCTGGAGCCTATTGCGGGTCAGTGGTCTACGGTACTGTTTGCCTCGGGCCTGGTCGCGGCGAGCTTCTTGGCTGCCTGCGTGCTGCCGGGCGTTACGTCGAGCGCTATCTGCGAGGCATTTGGCTGGGAGCGCGGTGCCGACCGCAGCTGGGACGAGGCCCCGGTCTATCGCGGCATCATTACGGCCATCATCGGTATCTCTGCCGTGCTGGTGCTTATGCCCGGCGTCGATCTGTTCCAGATTATGATGACCTCGCAGGTCATCAATGGCGTGCTACTGCCCGTGGTTCTGGTGTTCCAGGTGGTTATCGCCGCCGACCGTCACATTATGGGCGCCAACCGCAACGGCCGCGTATGGAACGTGCTCACGTGGGCGACCATTGGTGTGATTACGGTGCTGACGGTTGTTATGTTTGTCCTGCAAGCGATGGGCTACAGCGCTTAGCGCCTCTTTTGGACTCCAAACAGGCCGCTGCCATGGGTTGCGGCCTGTATTTTGCCTGTTATAGGGGGTTAGTAATATGCGAGTGGACAAAAAATGCCAAATATGAGTACTGTTGCCTGGCCGATAGCATTTACGACCAAGAAAATAATGAACATAGCTAAGAATCTGTTCATTAAAAGCGGGTCTCCAAGTCCTAAGTCGGCTATTCTGGTCATCTGGAAGGGTCGCGCGCTACCGCAGGGGCGCCATTTTGGGTGGTTTTGCCTGCTACTAAAATGGTAACAGTACTCATATTTGCCACTTTTTGTCCATGACCTCTTGGAGTCGGCTCGAAAAGAGTGATTTTGGGTTGTTTGCTGCGGGTGTGGGCTTGGAAACAACGCTCGGGGTGGCGAGGTACTCAGAATTCGGTCGCAAGGAGGGCGTTCCTCGGCTGTGTCAGGAGTGTCCCTGGGTGCCGGCACATAAGGAACGTCCCTAACTGCCGGAGGGGTGCCTGCCGTGGCGGGCACCCCTCCGGATGTGGGAAGTTTGCGCTGCAGGTTACTTGTCGGTGCCTAGCTTGTGCGGTTTGAAGGCGAGGGCGTTAACGAGCGCGTCGGTGGCAGACTTGACGGCTGCCGGCTGCGGATCGTTGACGTGATCCTCGGGGTGTACGGGCAGGTCCTTCTTGACGGCATCGTGGATCAAGTTGAGGTACTCAGTCACGCCAGTGGTCGATAGATGCGTGCCATCGCCATCGAACAGGTCGTTGCGGTTGGCACTGTATCCGTACCAGTCGATAACGCGCACGTTCTTGTAGCGCGTGGCGGCGTTGGCGATGGCCTGGTTGGTAGAGCCAACCCACGGCTGCGGGCTGCGCGTGTTCACAAACACCACAATACGCTTATCTCCTGCATCGGCCATGATGGCGTCGATCTGGTCGTCGGTTACCAAGCCGTTGGTGCCCAGCGCAAAGACCACGATCTTGCCGGCAAGGTTCTGCTGGATATAGCCCTCAAATGTCGCGCGGCCCGCATCAAACTGGCGGCCCTTTTCGGCATCGATATGGCTGTGCGGGAACACGCCGTCAAAGGAATCAACGGCGCGCAGCGACACGGAGTCACCGATCATCAACAGGTCGTAGGAGCCATCGGGGAAGCCGTCGTTGTCCTTGTCGGTGTCGTCGGCCGCCTGTTGGTCTGTGGGCGCGGTGTTTTTGGCTTCCTTGTTGAGGACTTCGGCGCCCTCACCGCTCAGTGCGGAGGTCTCCGGCACAAAGATCAGGCCGCCCAGTGCAACGACCAACACGACAGCGCAGGCTGCGCAGACAGGGACGTGCGCGCGCACCCAGTTGGCGGGTGCGGTGGTGCCGTCGCGGAACTCGGATACGGTGCGCCCAAAGGCGCCCTTTCTAAACGGCGTCTCGATAAAGCGATATGAACATTCGGCTACGGCGACCACCAACAACACCTGCAAAATGTACTGCCACCACGGCGTATCGTTGATGTTGGCGACCGGGTTCATGAGCAACAGTAGCGGATAGTGCCACAGGTAGATGCTGTACGAGCGCTTGCCAACCCACACGAGCGGCTCGGCGGACAGTGCGCGGGCAACCATTCCCTGGGGCTGCACGCAGGCCGCGATGACCATGAGCGTGAGGATGGAGCATAGCAGCGTGCCGCCGCGATACTGGAACGCGGTGTAGCCGTTGGTGAGCGCGACCATGGCGGCAAGGCCAACCAGACCCACGACGCCCAACACATCGATGGATGCGGGCGAGGACCAAAAGCGCACGAGGGCGCTCGGCTGTGCCGGGACGGTCTCGGCTGCGTTGTCGGCCTTCTCGCCAGGCTTGCCCTCGGCGTTCTTGCCGTGCTTGGCGGCGCCAGCCAGGCGATTGAGCCCCAAACGATGAGCGAGACGCACCGGCGCCAGGTCGCGATCGGGGATAAAGGCCATCCAGGCGCCCAGCAGCAGCGAGAAGACGCGGGTGTCGGTGCCGTAGTACACGCGGCTGGGGTCGGCGGCAGGGTTGTAGAGCACCATCATGGCAAGGGCGGATACCGCTGCGAGTCCCAGGACCACACGGCGCGTGTTGGGTTTGCTCACATGCATGGACACCATGGCAAACAGCAGCGGTGGCCAAACCAGGTAGAATTGTTCCTCGATGGCGAGCGACCAAAAGTGCGTAAGCGGCGAGGGGTCGCCCAGGGCGTTGAAGTACGAGACGTCCTGCATAATCTGCCACCAGTTGTTAAAGAACAGCAGCGACGGCAGAATGTCGGGACGCATCTTGGTGAGCATCACGTGGTTGAAGACGGTGCACAGCGCACAGGTTACAACCACAACGGTCACCACGGCGGGGACCAGGCGACGGATGCGGCGGATCCAGAAGCTCTTGAGGTCGATGCGGCCGGTCTTAGCGACTTCGTTGAGTAGCAGGCGTGTGATCAGATAGCCCGAAAGCACAAAGAAGATCGTGACGCCAAGCAGGCCGCCCTGAGCCCACGTGAGGTTGAGGTGATAGAGCACCACTGCGACGACGGCAAGCGTGCGCAGGCCGTCAAGGGCAGGGATGTAGCGGGACTTGGGGCGAGCAGGCGTCTGCTCCGCGGCGGGAGTGTTGGCGCGGCCCGCGTTGTTGGCAGAAGCGCGATGGAGGCTCGCGGTGCGTCGCGGCTCGTTGGCACGGCGTTCGCCCTTCACGCGTTCGTGCGGCGCCGGCTCGTTGCCCGTGCGGCGTCGACCGCGCGAGCCCGATTGCGAGAATTGTTCCATAAAACATCATCCAATGACGAGAATAATCAGCACGTATTCATTGTAGCTGCCTGCCCCTGTGAATGCTTGCTGCTGGCGTAAGCTCAAGCGCGCGTCCACATCAAAGTGGACTAAAGTTATAGGGGGTGCGAGAGTGCACAATCGTTGGTCGACGGTGGGCGCAAAGCCTGAAGACGAGGAGGTTTCCATGGCGGATCACAGCATCGTTGCGGTGTTCGGCAGCATGAACATGGACCTTTCGGTGGCGTGCGAGCGCATGCCGCGTGCGGGCGAGACGGTCGATGGCAGCGGTTTTATCACCAACGCCGGCGGTAAGGGAGCCAATCAGGCCGTTGCCGCTGCGCGCATGGGTGCGCGCACGTGCATGATCGGCGCTGTTGGGCGCGATACCTTTGGCGATGCGCTCGTGGCAGGGCTCCAGGATGCCGGCGTGGGCGTTGAGTTCGTGGCGCGTCGCGATGACGTGGAGACCGGTACCGCGACTATCATTCGCTGCGAGAGCGACAACCGCATCGTGCTGTCGCTGGGCGCCAACCATGCGCTTGCGGGCGAGGACGTTGCCCGCGCACTGAGGCGCTTGGTGGCCGACGAGCTCGACGGCGATGCCAGCGAGATTGCCCCGGCTGCCGGAAGCGTCTTTATTGCCCAGGGCGAATGTGACCTTGCAGCGACGGCCGAGGCGCTTGCTTGCGCTCACGAGCTGGGGTTCTATACGATCTTTAACCCGGCGCCCGCCTGCGACCTGCCGGCAGGAGCGTGGCCTGCGGTCGACCTGGTCTGCCCCAACGAGACCGAGTGCCAGGTGCTGACGGGCATTCTGCCCACGGATGATGCGAGTTGCGTCGCCGCGCTCAATGCGCTGCTCGACAAGGGCGCCGGGGCTGCGGTCATCACGTTGGGCGGCGCCGGCTCGGTTACGCTCGGCGATGGCGGTGAGCCGCTGCGCATGCCGGCGCTTTCGAGCGCGGTGGTCGATACGACGGCCGCGGGCGATACGTTTATCGGCGCGTTGGCGGCGGCTCGTCTGGAGGGCCTGCCGCTCTTTGAGTGCATGGCCGCGGGTACTCGCGCCTCGGCGGTGACGGTATCGCGCCTGGGCGCTCAGCAGTCGATTCCCACGCGTGCGGAAGTCGAGCACAAGTTTGGTTTAGACGGTTTGGATGTAGACGGAGAAGCGGAGTAGAACAATGGCAACCAAGAAGCTGATCCTTGATCTGGATATGGGTGTGGATGATGCGATGGCGCTCGCCTATGCCATCGCGAGCCCCGAGGTGGAGCTCGTCGGCATCACCACGTGCTTTGGCAACGTGCGCGTCGAGCAGTCGGCGCACAACTGCTTGGCGGTGCTCGACCTGTTGGGTCGTCCCGAGGTGCCGGTGTACCTGGGCGCCGATCGTCCCGTGAAAGCGACCGAACCCTACACGCCGCCGGCGTCCACCACGCTTATCCACGGCAAGAACGGCATTGGCGGCGCAAGCGTGCCCGCCTCGCCGTACGAGCCGGTGGGCGCGACGTCGGCCGATGGCAATGCGGCGGTCGATTACCTGATCGATGCCGCGCGTACCTATGGTCCCGATCTGGCCTACGTTGCGACCGGCCCGCTCACCAATCTGGCGCTTGCCCTGGAGCGCGATACGGCGGCGATGATGTCCATCGGCCGCGTGGTCGTGATGGGCGGTGCGCTTACCGTGCCCGGCAACGTGAGCGCGGGCGCCGAGGCCAACATGGCGGGCGACCCCGAGGCTGCCGACGCCGTGTTGCGCTCGGGCCGCAAGCTCACCATGGTGGGCTTGGATGTGACGCACCGCGTGGTGCTCACGCGCCGCGACGTTGCCGGCTGGACGGGCTCGGGCACTATGGCTGGCTGCGCGTTTGCGAGCATGGTCGAGCACTATATCGGTTCGTACGAAATGAACGCGCCCTACCTGGGCGGCTGCGCGCTGCACGATCCGCTGGCGGTTGCCGTGGCGATTGATCCCACGCTCGTGGGTGCGCTCGGCTGTAACCTGCGTGTCGACCTGCTGGGCGAGTATCGCGGCCGCACCATCTGCGACGAGCACCGTCTGTCCGATCCAGATAAGAGCGCGCTCGTGGCGCTCACCGTGGACGCCCCACGTTTCCTCGTGGAGTTTAAGGCACGCATGGCTCGCATCCTTGGCTAAACGGTTTCTGTGCCCCGTTCCAGATTAGCTACCGAGTAAATACGCCCGTTGGGGGAATAGTCGCGTCGCTTCGCTTGACAACAGGCTAAACTAGCTATTAAACATTTACTATTCTGTTTAGATTGAATTTGCGGTCGTTTAGTTGTCGAGTCACGGGGCGGTCAGGCCACGATGCTCGACCGCGACCGTTACTAGGGGGAACAATGGCCAAAGCAAGTGTTCGCGAGATCAGCCGCATCACCGGTTTTTCGCCTGCGACCGTGTCCAACGCGCTCAACCGCAAGCGCAGCGTGAGCGAGGAGACCGCCAAAGTCATCCTGGAGTGCGCGCAGTCGCTCGGCTATCAGCAGTCGACGCAGCTCGAGAGCATCCAGTTTGTGCTCGCGCGCAAGACGGGCGCCATCCTGGACGAGAGCACCTTCCATCCCGCGGTTATTGAGGGCGTGGAGCGCCAGGCGCGTCGCCACGGCATGAGCACGAGCTTTGTCTCGCTCGACTTTAGCGACCTGGACGCCGTGCGTCCGCAGGTCGAGGGCCTGATCGCCGACCCGTCTGCCGCCATCGTGCTGATGGGTACCGAGCTGGGTGAGGAAGATTACGCCCTGTTCGCCAACGCTGCCGCCCACCTGATCGTGCTCGACGGCTGGAGCGATCGTCAATACTTTGATGCCGTGGTCATTGCCAATACCGATTCGGTGCTGCGCGCCGTGGACTACCTTATCGAGAAAGGTCACAAGCAAATCGGCTATCTGGCAGGCGACCTTCGCATCCGTAACTTTAAGGATCGCGAGCGCGGCTATCGCCAAGCACTTGAGGATGCGGGCCTCGAGGCCAATCCGGCATGGCGCGTCACGCTGGGCACCACGCTCGAGGGCGCCTATCGCGACATGGGCGCGTGGCTCGACAATTCCTCGCGCGAAGATCTGCCAACGGCTTTCTTTGCCGAGAACGACGTGCTCGCCGTGGGTGCCATGCGCGCGCTCAACGAGCACGGCATTCGCGTGCCCGATGATGTCTCGATCATCGGCTTTGACGACCTGTCGTTGGGCGCTTTCTCCAACCCGCCGCTCACCACGGTTCACGTTCCCAAGCACGAGGTGGGTGAGATCGCGGTGCGCCGCCTGGTGGGCAACATCCGCAATCCCAAGAGCTATACCTGCAAAACGGCTGTGTCGACCTATTTTGTCGAGCGCCAGAGCGTGCGCGAAATCTAGGCGGAGACGGCATCGTCTGCGGCGTGTCAAAGCGCGCCAGGGCGGTAAACATAACGCTACCAAGAGAGGATCCTTCGGGGTCCTCTTTTTGTTTCCCTTGTATGTTCAGTTTGTTTACATACCGTTTAAGCTGATTTCACTACCGTCCACGGGTATTTCGCGTTAAACTTCTAAACAGAAGAGTAAAACATTTAGTAAACAGAACAAAACGAAACACGCGTCTGTTTACTGAACATGTGACTAGGGGAGGACGTACATGGATAAAATCAAGCTCGGCTTTGTGCCCACGCGCCGCAGCATTTTTAGCGCGCCGGACGCGATTAAGTATCGCGGCCTGACGGCCGATCGCCTGCGCGAGATCGGCGTCGACATTGTGGACATTGACGACATCAACGACGAGGGCCTGCTGTTTGACGACAGCCATATCGAGCCTATCGTCAAGAAGTTCCGCGCCGAGGGCGTCGACGGCATCATGCTGTGCCACGCCAACTTTGGCACCGAGTACGTTTGCGCCCGCCTTGCCCGTGAGCTCGACCTGCCCGTGCTGCTGTGGGGCCCGCGCGACGAGCGCCCCGAGCCCGACGGCACCCGCCTGCGTGATAGCCAGTGCGGCCTGTTCGCCACCGGCAAGGTCCTGCGCCGCTTCCAGGTTCCCTTTACCTATATGACCAACTGCCGCCTGACCGACCCCGAGTTCGAACGCGGCGTTTGGGACTTCTTGGCCGTGTGCAACGTGGTCAAGACCTTCAAGCGCACCCGCATCCTGCAGATGGCCACCCGTCCGTTCGACTTCTGGTCCACCATGTGCAACGAGGGCGAGCTGCTCGAGAAGTTCAATATTCAGCTTTCGCCCATCCCCATGACCGAACTTGTTCAGGCCGTGCGCGACGCCCAGGCCGACGAGCAGGCCATGTCCGCCATGCTCGACCACATTCGCGACAGCTTTGAGATCTGCATCCCCGAGGACAAGGTCCCCGCGGTCGCAGGGCTCGCTATCGCTATGAAGCGCTTGGTCGAGAAGTACGGCTGCAACGCCGGTGCCATCCAGTGCTGGAACGCCCTGCAGGACGAGCTGGGCATTATGCCCTGCGCCGCCAACGCCATCCTCAACGAGATGGGTATCCCTGTCGTCTGCGAGACCGACATCCATGGCGCCATCACAGCGCTGATGGTCGAGGCCGCCGACCTGGGCCGTCACCGCGGCATGTTTGCCGACTGGACCGTGCGTCATCCCGACAACGAGAACGGCGAGCTGCTGCAGCACTGCGGCCCCTGGCCCTGCAGCTGCGCGGCCGTCAAGCCCAAGCTCACTTACCCGCTGGCTTTCGATCACCCCGGCGCGCTGACGGCCGAGGCCAAGCACGGCGACCTCACCCTTGCCCGCTTTGACGGCGACAACGGCGAGTACTCGCTGCTGCTGGGCAACGCCCGCGGCATCGACGGCCCGGCCGGCATGGGCACCTACCTGTGGGTCGAGGTCGACAACCTCAAGCGCCTCGAGGCCAAGATCGTCGAGGGTCCCTACATCCACCACTGCGTCGCCATTCACGCCAACGTGGTGCCGGTGCTCTACGAGGCGTGCAAGTACATCGGCATTGTCCCCGACCTGTACGACCCCATCGAAGAAGACGTCAAAGCTTACCTGCGAGGAGAGTAGAAATGGCAACTATCGAAGAGCTTGAATCCCTGCGTTGGGACCTTCGCCGCGATTGCGTCGATATCATCATGGCTGGCGCCGGCGGGCACATCGGCGGCGACATGTCGGTCATCGACGCCCTCATGACCCTCTACGCCAACCACCTCAACATTTCGCCCGAGACCGTCGACGATCCCAACCGCGATCGCTTCGTGCTCTCCAAGGGCCACGCCATGGAGGCCTACTACGCGGTGCTCTGCCACGAGGGCTATCTGGACCTCGACGACGTCAAGGCCCGCTTCTCTAAGTTCGGCAGCCCCTACATCGGCCACCCCAACAACAAGCTCAAGGGCATCGAGATGAACTCGGGCTCGCTGGGTCACGGCCTGCCCGTGGCCGTCGGGATGGCGCTTGCCGGCAAGATGGATGGCCGCGACTACCGCGTCTACACCATCATGGGCGACGGCGAGCTTGCCGAGGGCTCGGTCTGGGAGGGCGCCATGAGCGGCGGCAACTACCAGCTCGATAACCTGTGCGCGCTCGTGGACCGCAACCGCCTGCAGATCAGCGGCAGCACCGAGGACGTCATGAAGCAGGACTCGCAGGAGGAGCGCTGGGCCGCCTTCGGTTGGAACGTGCTGTCCATTCCGGGCAACGACGTCCAAGCCATCGATGCCGCGCTGACGTTGGCCGCCGAGACCAAGGGCAAGCCCACGGTCATCATCCTCAACACGGTGAAGGGCTATGGCTCGCCCGTTATGGAGGACAAGGCCGCCTGGCATCATCACCTGCCCAACGATGAGGAATATGCCCAGATCATCGCCGATTTCGCTGCCCATAAGGAGGCCATCAATGGCTAACAAGATCGCCAACCGCAAGGTTATCTGCGACACGCTGCTCGAGGCCGCCGAGACCGATAAGGACATCGTCGTCCTGTGCTCCGACTCCCGCGGCTCCGCATCGCTCACGCCGTTCTTCGATCAGTATCCCCAGCAGTCCATTGAGGTCGGCATCGCCGAGCAGGACCTGGTGAGCATCGCCGCCGGCATGGCTTCGTGCGGCAAGAAGGCTTGGGCCGCCTCGCCGGCGTCCTTTGTGACCACGCGCTCGTATGAGCAGTGCAAGGTCGACGTCTCGTACTCCAACACCAACGTCAAGCTCATCGGCATCTCGGGCGGCGTCTCCTACGGCGCCTTGGGCATGAGCCATCACTCCGCACAGGACATCGCTGCCATGAGTGCGATTCCCAACATGCGCGTATATCTGCCGAGCGATCGCTTCCAGACCGCCGAGCTCGTGCGCGCCCTGGTTGTCGACAACAAGCCGGCCTACATCCGCGTGGGCCGCAACCCGGTCGAGGACGTGTATACCGAGGACGAGTGCCCGTTCCAGATGGACCGTGCCACCTGGGTACGTCGCGGCACCGATGTGACGATTGTCGCCACCGGCGAGATGGTCCGCCATGCCGTGGACGCCGCCGACCTGCTGGCCGAGCAGGGTATCTCCGCTACCGTGCTCGACATGTACTGCGTCAAGCCGCTCGACGCCGAGGCCGTGATTGAGGCCGCCGGTGCCACGCGCGCCGTCGTGACCGTCGAGGAGCACAGCCCCTTTGGCGGCCTGGGCTCCATGGTCGCGCAGGTCGTGGGCGAGCATTGCCCGCGTCCGGTTAAGTGCCTGAGCCTGCCCGACGCGCCGGTCATCACCGGCACGAGTCCCGAGGTCTTTGCGTACTACGGCCTGACGGGCGAGGGAATCGCCAAGACGGTCGCCGAGTTCCTTGGCAAACAGTAGAAACAGACGCTGCGCGGCCGCCAAGCACCGCACCTTGCCGTTCAAACCGTCGCTTGCGTACACAGAGTACGCGGCGCTCCTCTTTCACGGCAATCTGTGGCACTTGACGGCCGCTCGCTCCTTGTCCGTCGGGTTTTAGTTTTGAATCGACGGGGGAGACAGGAGAGTACATGAGCAAATACATCATCGGAATCGATCAATCCACGCAGGGCACCAAGGCGCTGCTGGTGGACGAGGGCGGCCATTTGATTCATCGTGCCGATCGCCCGCATCGCCAGATTGTCAACGAGGTCGGCTGGGTGAGCCATGATCCAGCCGAGATCGCCGCCAACGTGCTGGCCGTGGCGCGCGCCGTGGTGGAGGAGACCGGGGTCGATCCGGCCGACGTCGCCGGCATCGGCATCTCCAACCAGCGCGAGACCACCGTTGCCTGGAGGCGCACGACGGGCGAGCCGCTGTGCGACGCCGTGGTGTGGCAGTGCGCCCGCGCCCGTGAGCTGTGCGACGAGCTGGCCGCGCGCGAGGGTGTGGCCGAGCTGGTGCGCGACACGACGGGTCTGGTACTCTCGCCCTACTATCCGGCGGGCAAGATGGCTTGGATTCTCGCGAACGTTCCCACGGCTGCCGAGGCCGCGACGGCAGGCGAACTGTGTCTGGGCACCATCGATGCCTGGGTGGTTTGGACGCTCACGGGCGGCGCGGAGTTTCGCTGCGACTGGTCCAATGCCGGCCGCACGCAGCTCTTCGACCTGCGCCGTGGCTGCTGGAGCGAGCCGGTGTGCGAGGCCTTTGGCGTCGATCCGGCCTGCCTGCCGCAGGTGACCGATTCCGATGGCCTGTTCGGCATGACGGACCTGGGCGGCTTTTTGCCGGCGCCCGTGCCGGTGCACGGCGTGCTGGGCGACAGCCATGCGGCCCTGTTTGCGCAGGGTTGCCACAGCCGCGGCATGGCCAAGGCGACCTATGGCACCGGAAGCTCGGTCATGATGAACGTCGGCGACGAGTTCGTCGCCAGCTCGCATGGGCTTTCGAGCTCGCTCGCATGGCGTATGGACGGTGTGACCGAGTATGTTCTCGAGGGCAACGTGAGCTACGCCGGCGCCGTCAAGACGTGGCTGCGCGACGACCTGGAGCTCATCAATAACCCCGAGGAAGTTACCGACCTGTGCTACGCCGCCAATCCGGCGAGCCGCGTCTACTTTGTGCCGGCGTTCACTGGCCTGGGCGCGCCGCACTGGGCGAGCGATGCCGAGGGCTGCGTCTTTGGCATGACGCGCACCACGGGCCGTGCGGAGTTCGTAAAGGCCGCCGACGAGTCGATCGCCTATCAGATCTTCGACGTGATCGATGCGATGGTCGAGGATTCGGGCGCGGCACTGGCCGAGCTTCGTGTTGACGGCGGTCCCACGCGCGACGCGTACCTGATGCAGTTTGAGAGCGACTTGGTCGGCTCGCCCATCCGCATTGCGAGCAATGACGAGATGAGCGGTCTGGGCGCAGCTTGGGCCTGCGGTATTGCGCTGGGCATGTACGCGCGCGATGTCGTCGACGTCTATGGCGCCCGCGGCATCGTGGAGCCTGCCATGCCCGCAGGTGAGCGAGCCAAAAAGATCGCCGGCTGGCGGCATGCCGTCGATGCGACCATCGCGTACACGGCCTAGAATGATTTTTCTGGGACGGGGATTAAAAACTCATTGATCCCCGTCCTAGGCAGTTCATTTGGGACGGGGCTTTTTTGACTGGTATGATTGGTGCGACCATTCGAACCAGCTAAAAGAGCCCCGTCCCAAATTGACTACCGAGAGGAACTGCCATGGAGCGCATCGCAAGTTTTTCCGTTGACCATCTGCTGCTTGAGCCCGGCGTTTATGTGAGCCGCATCGACCGCGATCCGGCGACCGGCGCCGCCGTCACCACCTTTGACCTGCGCCTGACCACGCCCAATAAGGAGCCGGTCATGAACACGGCCGAGTGCCACACCATCGAGCACCTGGGCGCGACGTTCCTTCGCAATCATGCCGAGTGGTCGAGCCGCATTGTCTACTTTGGCCCCATGGGCTGCCGCACGGGCTTTTACCTGGTTGTCTTTGGCGAGCTGACGAGTGAGAAGATCTTGCCGCTCGTCCGCGAGCTGTTTGAGTTTGTCGCCGGCTTCGAGGGCGATGTCCCCGGTGCCGCTCCCGAGGAGTGCGGTAACTACCTGGACCAGAACCTCCCCATGGCCAACTGGCTTGCGCGCCGCTATCTCGACCGCGACCTGGCCGATATCGACGAGAAGCACCTGCACTATCAGCAGGCGTAAGGGCTTTATCGCCCAAAACGCGCGCATTGGGCGCCTTCGCTTATGCGGGGGCGCCTTTTTGTTGAGTGGTCGGGACGAGCGTTCAAAATCGCTCATGTTTGTTCTAGAATGTTCGTATAGTCACATTTACGAACAGGAGCGAACATGCATATCTACTCTGTTAACGATCCCGAGTTCAAATCCTATGGCAACGTTTGGGATGACGTTCCGTCCGAGCTCACGTCGCCCGTGCTCGAGGCGCTCTCTGCCACGCCCATTCCTGAGGGCAGCAAGTACGTAGCGAGTGCGCCGGAGCTCGAGGGCGTCAAGGATGCCGACAAACTGGGCTTTCTCATGTTTGGCGGTCGTCCCTTCCAACTCGGCTGGTGCAATGGCCACAACACGAAACTCAACTGTTTGGAGTATCACCGCGCCAGCGAATTCAACCTGGGAGCTCGCGACTTTATCCTGCTTGTGGCGCATCGCTGGGAGATCGAGGACGGCAAGCTCGACACCGCATGCGTTAAGGCGTTCCGCGTGCCGGCGGGTAAGGTTGTCGAGGTTTTCAACACCACGCTCCACTACACGCCGTGCATGGTCGACAACGGCGGCTTCCAGGTGATGGTGGCGCTGCCCGCTGGCACCAACGGGCAGCGCCCCGAGGCTGCGGCCGACATGCCCGCGGCCGGTGACAGCTACTGCTACTGGAAGGCCGACAAGTGGGTCCTCTGCCATGCTGACAGCCCCAAGGCAGCCGAGGGCGGCTACGTAGGCCTCATCGGCAAGAACCTCGACATTACCTGCGACTAGAATCTTCCGTCTCGATCTGTAACATCTAGCGGGCTAAATCGCCTCTACCTGTTACAGATCGAGACAAACCGTAGAGGGCCGCCCGAAAATCTCGATCTGTAACACCAGGTCCGGTTTTGGCGGTCTACCTGTTACAGATCAAGACAAACCAGCCCCAACCACCACAAAGGTGCCTGTCCCCCTTTGTGGTGGTTTGGGACGGCGGTATCAAAAAGTGTCAGACGGGGGCGGCTGCCGGGCTGCCGTGTGCGAAAAGAAGTGTCGGCCTACGTCGCTGTCGTTGAGCGAGGCCCTATTTGCGGGGATACTAAAAACACGACAAGCAGCGTGTGAAAGGATCGATGCATGGATTTCCGTAAAGACTTCCTGTGGGGCGGCGCGACGGCTGCCAACCAGTGCGAGGGCGCGTACAACGTTGACGGTCGCGGCCTGGCCAACGTGGATGTGGCGCCGCACGGCCCGGAGCGTTACGCGGTGGTCTCCGGCCAGCGCAAGATGCTCGACTTCGAGGACGGCTATTACTATCCCGCACAGACCGGCATCGATTTCTACCATCACTACAAGGAGGACATTGCCCTCTTTGCCGAGATGGGCTTTAAGACCTTCCGCATGAGCCTGGCCTGGACCCGCATCTTCCCCAACGGTGACGAGGCCGAGCCCAACGAGGCCGGCCTGGCCTTCTACGAGGACGTGTTCCGCGAGTGCCAGGCGCACGGCATCGAGCCGCTCGTGACCATCACGCACTTCGACTGCCCCGTCCACCTCATCAAGGAGTACGGCGGCTGGCGCAACCGCAAGCTCATCGACTTCTACAAGAATCTCGCGACCATGATCTTCACCCGCTACAAGGGCCTGGTGAAGTACTGGCTTACCTTCAACGAGATCAACATGATCCTGCACCTGCCGTTTATGGGCGCCGGCCTGGTTTTTGAGGAGGGCGAGAACAAGGAAGCCGTCGAGTACCTGGCCGCCCACAACGAGCTCGTCGCCAGCGCTTGGGCAACCAAGATCGCCCACGAGATCGACCCTGAGGTCAAGATCGGTTGCATGCTTGCCGCAGGTAGCTACTACCCCTACAGCTGCCGTCCGGGCGATGTGCGCCAGGCGCAGATTGACAACCAGAGCAACTATTTCTTCGTCGACGTTCAGAGCCGCGGCTACTACCCGGCCTATGCCGTCAAGAAGCTCGAGCGTTTGGGCATCGATGTGGGCATGACGGATGAGGACCGCGAGATCCTGGCCGCCAACACCGTCGACTTCATCAGCTTTAGCTATTACAGCACCCGTTGCTCCGCCGGTGCCGATAACCCCGATGTCGAGCGCACCCAGGGCAACGCCTTCGCCGGCGCCAAGAACCCCTACCTGCAGGAGAGCCAGTGGGGCTGGGCCATCGATCCGCTGGGCTTCCGCATCACCCTCAACGACCTGTACGACCGTTATCAGAAGCCGCTGTTTGTGGTCGAGAACGGTCTGGGCGCCAAGGATGTTGTCGAGGAGGATGGCTCCATCAACGACGACTACCGTATCGACTACCTGCGCCAGCATATCGCCGCGATGCGCGATGCGGTGACCGAGGACGGCGTTGACCTGCTGGGCTACACCACCTGGGGCCCAATCGACCTGGTGTCTGCTGGCACGGGCGAGATGTCCAAGCGCTACGGCTTTATCTATGTCGACCGCGATGATGCGGGCAACGGCACCCTCAAGCGTTCCAAAAAGAAGAGCTTCGACTGGTACAAACACGTCATCGAGACGAACGGCGAGGACCTGGCCTAAGGCTTCCCAACAACCATAGCCTCCTAACCAAAACGCCCGGCGAGCAGTTAATGCCCGCCGGGCGTTTTGTTAAAAGAAGTGAAAGCACTCATTGGGGACGTACTTAAATGAGTGCCCGCAGAATGAGAGTGGATAATCTCCCGTTTTTAGCCTGTTTGTGGGCTCAAAGTGGGAGATTATCCACTCTCGCCATTTGGGCGTCCAAAAATCCTCGCTCGTTTTGTCTTAGTCATTGGGGACGTTCTTAAACGACTAGTCGCTGGGGACACCCTTTGCCGTCGGCGGATTTTGGGACATGTGGCCCGCTTTTTGGGCCTGCCTGTCGGTACACTAAAGGCACTATGGGTACCCGCGAGCGACATATCGGCCACGCGACCGCCCGATCCGCACCCGTGGCGGATCCCAGGGGCGGCAGGCTCTTCGCCATGCCGCGATTCCTTGTTGGTATAACACATCAGGTGTACCGTCACCGCGTCTTTGCTATCGCCGGCGCCATCACCGTGCTGTTCCTCATGCTTTTGGCAGTCTTGCCGGCGCTGTTTGCCTCCGACCCCAAGCTTTCCAACGCCGTGCCCGCCTATAGCGAGGTGTCCGAAGAGGTCGTGGATGCGCTCGTCCACTCGAGCTCTCTCCCGTTGCTTGTCGCCGCAATTATATTTTCGATCTGGGGTGTATCGGTCTATCTGCGCTGTTTGGACTATGTGTTGCGCCGCCGCCTTGTTGCCGTCGCCACCATCTGCGCCCTCTGGATGATTGAGGTCATCCTCAAATACAAGTCGTTCACACCGTTCTATGCCACCGTGCTGTGGTACCTGTACTACGTGCCCATGACGCTCATTCCGCTGCTCTACCAGCTGTGCGGCCTGCGCCTTGCGGGGCTGGAACAACACCGTGCGGGCCGTCGCTATCGCAGCATCTTGTGGGTCGTGGCCATCCTGCTTATCGGATTTGTGCTCACCAACGATTTTCACCAGCAGGTCTTCCACTTTGACCGTACAAGCGACACCTGGAGCAACGATTACACGTACGGCTGGGGTTATTTCGCTGTCTTAGTGTGGACGGCCTTTAACTTTGTGGCCTTTTTTATCCTGGTGGGCCGGTCCTCGTCCTTTCGCATCCAGCGTTTCTCGGGCACGGCGGCGCTCGTACTGCTGGGTGGCGCATTCTTTGCCGTCTCGTATGCGTTGCGCGTGCCCTGGGCATGGAGGCTCAACTTTTCGCTCGTCTATTGCGTCCTGTGCGTGGTGGCGATGGAAATCTGTCTCGATTGTGGTGTCATTCCGTCGTATCACGACATCGCCGGCATCTTCGACACCTTGCCGCTCGACCTCAAAGTTCTAACGCGCGACCTGCAGGAAGTCTATGCCACGCCGGCGTCAAAGCCAATGCCGGTAGGCGTGCGCGAGGAGTTGCGGACCCAGGAGCACGGCCACGCCCATGCCTTTGCTGTGGCGTCCGATCCCGATGTGGTGTACCGTGCCTTTCCACTGCTGGGCGGATCGGCCCTGCTTGCCCAAGACGTGTCGGATCTCAACGAGCTTAACCGTGAACTGGCACATCGTCGCATGGAACTGCAGCGTCAAAACGAGCTGCTCGCCGCCGACTACGACCTTAAGACGCACCTGGCAGATCAAGAGGCCGAGACCTTGCTGGTCCAAGACGTGGACCAAGCGCTTGCCCGTGCGCTCGAAGGGATGTACGACCTGCTGAGCTCGCTGCCGCCGTTGACCGATGAGGCATCTTCGCACGAGCGTTACCGCATGCTGCAGCGCGCCAAGATGCTCGTCGCCTATTGCAAACGCAAGGGGTCGCTCACGTTGGCACAGCACGGGGAGAGCGGTTTTGGTCGCGACCGCATTCAGCTCATTGCCAATGAGCTCGCAAGCGACTTGCGCACCATCGATGTCGATTGCGCTTCGATTATCGCCATACGACGCCCGATGCACGCCAGTACGGTAAGCGCCCTGTACGACTGCGTGTATGACTTTGCGTTTTTTGCCTACACCACCGACCATCCGGCGCTTATGTATCACTTGGGCGACCATGACCGGTGCAGTGTCGAGCTGCGCGCCACGCTATTTTCCAACGATGATGAAGATCTTTCGCAGACGCCCGCTGCGCAAGAGCTCGAAAGCGCTCTGCAAGGGCGCAACGTGGCATACCGCCTTGAGGGCGAGCCCGGCCAGCTGCGCATGATCGTCTTGATGCCGAGGGCGGGTGAGTGACGATGCAGATTTCGCTCATCCTTCCCCAAATCGTTGCGCTCGATGTTGTCTTTGCCCTGACTGCGTGTCTGCAGACGATCCACGTCCCGCTCATCGCATCGCGCCACTCGTCCTATAACCGTAAGGTGATTTGTGCCTACGAGACGAGCCTTGTGCTTCACCTGATGATTTCGGCGCTCATCTTATTCGCGTCGTCTGGCTCGTATCTGGTGGCGCCGCTTGACGTTTGCGCCAGGGCAATGGGCGGAGTGCTGTGGCTCAATGCCGCGATCTTTGCCTATGGCGTGGTGCTTATGGTACACTATCGTCGCCCTGTCATGCTGGCCGAGCTGCTGCTTGTTGGCGCCGTTACACCGCCGGTGGTTTTTGCCATGGGCTCGGCGTGGGCCGTTGTCCTTGTCGCAGAGGGTGCGTTTTTCCTGTTCCGTTCCGTCGCGGCGCTCTTGATGGACGTCCGTAACCGCCAAGAGGACATCACCGCGTTCTCGACGATTGAAACCATCAACGTGATTCCCGTGGGCATCCTGTATCTGGACTCGAGGGGCCGTCCACTGCTCATGAACCGCTGCATGCGCAAAAACCTGGTGGAGCTTCATATGCCCACCGACCTAGGCGATATGAGCGGTACATGGAACGACCTGCGCAAGCTCAGCATGCAAATGCCCGAAGGCGGTAAGAACCGCGTGCGGATCAACCTGGACCGCTTTGGTGAGGCGCGTGCGGTGGTCGAGGTTTCTCCCGCCGAGATTCGCCTGTTTGTGTGCGATGACGTTATGGTCTCGGGCCGTTCGTTCGAGCGCATAATCGGTCTGGACGTGACAGAGTATGCGCATGCGCATGACCGCCTGGCGCAGGCCAACCACCTGCTTGAGCTTGCGGGCCAAGAGCTCCAGGCCCAGATCGAAGAAGTCAAAAAAGTTGCCGACAATGCGGCCTATCTGCGCATGCGCGCCCGCGTTCACGATGTGATCGGCCAGCGCCTGTCCATCCTTCATCGCTATTTGGAGGAGGGGCGCTTGGACGACGAGTCGCTCGAGCAGATCGACCCGCTGCTGCGCTCAATCGCTGCCGATCTGCGCAGCGGGGGCGACACCGAACCGGCAGAGCAACTGGGCGATATCGTCCATGCTTTTGGCCTGGTGAGCGTGCAGATCGATGTTGAGGGTGCGCTGCCTGAGGACGCGCGTGTCGCCGCCGCCTTTTTGCAGATTATCCGCGAGGCCTCGACCAACGCCACCAAGCATGCGCAGGCGCATCGGGTCCGTGTGCGCTTGTGGCAGGAGAGGACGGATGCTGACGCCGTCGCCCACATGACGATTTCTAACGACGGGTCCCCGGCCCCCGTATCGTATCGCGAGGGAACGGGTATCCCAGGTATGAGGCATGTCGCGCAAGATCTGGGTGGCAGCCTAGAGGTCCACGCCACCCCGCCCTTTACGCTTACGGTATCCATTCCGCTTAACGCCAACGACACGTCCCAAAGGAGAAACTCATGATCCGCGTGTTAATTGTCGAAGATCAGGCCATCCTGCGCGAGAGCCTGGCGCGCTCCGTTGGCGACCTGCCCGATATGACCGTCGTTGCCGCGATCGCCGATGCCTCCGAGGCCTTGGGTGTCGCGCTCAAGGAGCGCCCGGACATGATACTGATGGACGTGTGCACCGAACACGATTCAAACGGCATCGTGGCGGCGGCACGCATCAAGGAGCAGCTGCCCGAGTGTCGCATCATTATCATGACAGGCATGCCCGAGATCACCTTTGTCGATCAGGCCCGCGAGGCGGGCGTCGACAGCTTTGTGTACAAGAACGTCGGTATCGACGAGCTATTCGCCGTGATGCGCTCCACGCTGGCGGGTTACTGCACGTTTCCCAATCCGCCCGAGAGCATCTTCTCGGGCACGGCGGCCCTCGACGATGTCGAGCTGTCGATCTTGCGCCTTGCCTGCGAGGGTAAAAGCCGCCGCGAGATTGCGGCCGAGCTGTTTATGAGCGAGGGCACCATCAAGCGCCGCATCTCGGAGATCCTGAGCAAGACCGGCTACGACAACATCATGCGCCTGGCCGTGCATGCGGTGACCGAGGGCAGCATCGTTCCCAACATGGAGCGCTAGCGCTCGTTACGCACCGGCATAAAAGCGGCGGGGCCGCAGGATCATCTCCTGCGGTCCCGTCTGGTGTGCGCGGATGTGTCCGCCAATCCGCGGCTGTCGTGGTCTACCGCTACGCGATGGTTGCGCTGTAGGAGGCGACGTCCTCGTAGGAATCGGTCAGGTAGGCGTCGATGCCGATGGTCGTGTTGACCAGGTCGTCAAGGCTGTCAAGCTCGCCGCTCGAGAACGTGAATTCCTCGGTGGCGTTGGTGCCGGGCATCAGGTGAGCCGAGAACCAGGGTTCCTTCATGGTGCCGTTGACGTTGGTCTTGCCGGAAGGGGCGTAGAAGGTCAGGTCCTTGTCGCTCTTGTTGGTGATGTTGACGACAAAACCGATGTCGTCCCACTCGTCCTTGAACTTCTCGGTGATGGTGATGGTGCACAGGTCGTCATCGGCAACGGTGACGGCGGGGGAGATTTCAATCTTCTGGACGTCGTCGTCTTCGACGGCCTCGTCGATCTCTTCTTCCTTCTCGGCCGCCTCGCGATCCTTCTTCACCGTGCCGGACAGGTCCTTGTCGGACTTGGTAAAGACAAGATTGCCATCATCCTCTTCGAGGATGAGCTTGCCGTCCTTGAGCTTCATGTCATGCGACTCGTCTTCGGCGGTGATGGTTACGGTGGTGGCGTCCTTTGCCTCCCATTTAAGGTCGACGACTTCAAGGAACAGGTCGAGGGCACCTGTACCGTCCTCATCGAGAATCAGGACGCAGTGCACACCCCAATCCTCGAGCATCTTCATGTACTCATCGGTCAGTTCTTCGCCCTCCAGGGTTCCACCCGAGAGTTCCCAGCTGCCGACGAAGTTAGCCTTGGGGTCTTTGCCGCCGCCGCTGCAGCCCGTCAGGGCAAAGGCGAGCGCAAGGACGCATGTCAGAAATGCGAGTACGGACTTTTTGAACGTTGTCTTCATGGTGTCCTCCTTTATCGAACGAAACCCATAGAAGCAAATGCGGGGGTGGCGGATCCCCCGCCAATTACCAGATAGAGGGGCTAGGGCCTGGGCGTTCCGCAGTTGCTGCAGAACTTGCCGCCGTTTTCGCTGCCGCAGTTGGGGCAGAACCACTTGGCCGGTGCCGGGGCGGGTGCGGGACTGCCGCACTCGGAGCAGAACTTGCCGGTGTTGGTGGCGCCGCAGCTGCAGGTCCATGTGCCGGCCGCGGGGGCAGCGGCAGGAGCCGGTGCGGGAGCGGGTGCCGGAGCCGGTTGCGGGGCGGCCTGCTGCTGTGCCTGGCCGGCGGCGAACAGTTGACTGGCGTTCATGCCGCCTGCCATGCCCATGCCCATAAAGCCGGCCATGGCGCCGTTGGGGTTGGCCGCTGCCGCACGCATTGCGTCGCTCTGGGCGCTGGCAATGTTGGCTGCCGCCATGGTGGGATCGCGCATGACTGCGGCTTTCTGCAGGTCCTTGATCATCTGCTCGTCCTCTTGCGAGGCGGCGATGGAGTTGACGCCAAAGCTCACGATCTCGACACCGCGCAGGTCACGCCAGTCGGCAGAGAGAACCTCGTTGAGCGCGCGGGCGAGCTCGGTGGTGTGGCCGGGGATGGCGCTGTAGCGGATGCCCATCTCCGAGATCTTGGCGAAGGCGGGCTGCAGGGCGGTGAGCAGCTCGGACTTAAGCTGGCTGTCGATCTTGTCGCGCGTGTAGCTATCGGTCACGTTGCCGCATACGTTGGTGTAGAACAGCAGCGGGTTGGTGATGCGGTACGAATACTCGCCGTTGCATCGCACGGAGATGTCGACGTCCAGACCAATGTTGTTGTCGACCACGCGGAAGGGCACAGGCGAGGCGGTGCCGTACTTGTTGCCGATGATCTCCTTGGTGTTGATGAAGTACACGCGCTGGTCTTTGCCCGCGTCGCCGCCAAAGGTAAAGCGGCTGCCGATATTGGCGAAGGTCTCCTTGATGGAATCGCCCAGGTTGCCGCTAAAGACGCTCGGCTCGCTGCCGGTATCGAAGACGAACTCACCGGGCTCCAGTGCGACTTCGATGATCTTGCCGTTTTGCACCACGAGCATGCCCTGGCCGTCGTTGACGGCGATGACCGAGCCGTTGGAGATGACGTTGTCCTCGCCGCGCGTGTTGGAGCTGCGGCCACCGGTGCGTTTGCTGCCCTTGCAGGCCAAGACGTCAGCAGGCATCGATTCGCAGTAGATAAATTCCTTCCACTGGTCGGCCATGACGCCGCCGGCAGCTCCCAATCCAGCTTTCAAGAGTCCCATGGTGATCTTCCTTTCTCGTCAAAGGCCGGGTGGTATTGGTCGGATTGCTTAGTCGTCCTTGTCGTCTTTCATGACAACGGTGGTCTCGGTGTGGTTGAAGGTGTCGTGCTTCTCGGTCAGGTCGAGCTCGCCGCAGTACTCGTCGGCGTGGGTGGCCTCGTTGGCCGTCTTGAGCTGGCCTACCAGTAGCACGTCTCCGATAATCACGATGATCAGCGGCGCGACGATGTTGATGAGGATGCCCTCGATATCAAAGGCGAGGTAATCCGGATCGAAGGCGTTCTCACCCATAAAGAGAATCTGGGAGAGGATAAATCCGATCACAAAGAACAGCACCGAGGCAATAGCGAGCTTGGGCTTGGAGCAGGGGAGCTCGCCGACCAAGCGGCCGGTCTGGCCGTTCATGGCAAACAGGTAGCTCTTGCCGTTCCACGAGGTGGAGAGCATCCAGACGGGGAACAGGGCGTAGTCGCTGTCTTCCCAGGTGTAGTCGAGCTGCTTGCTTTCGACCGTGGCATCGTCGTATTCGTCGACGACAGTCTCGCGCAGGGCCGAGATCGTGCTTTCTTCCATACGGCGCTCGGCGCGCGCCTTGCAGGTCTCGCAGTCCTCGTCGTAACGGTTGGCGATGTAGCCGGGCATATATGCGACCGAGAACGGACGCAGCGCGTCGTAGTCAAACGGCTCGATGGCGTCCATGTGGCCGTCGGGCATCTTGGACGATCCGTCGACGGGCACGCGCTTAAACGAGATATTGCCCTTGCGATAGGCATCGTAGTGGTCGGTGGTCGTGACGGTGCGGTCGGATTCCTCGGTCACGGTCTCGTTGGTCGCGTCAAAGTACACTTCGCCGTCCACGCGGGCGCCGTAGAGCCAAAACGGCACGTAGACACCTTGGACCTCGTCGATGTGGTTGCCGGTGACAAAGCTCTTGGGCAGCAAGATCTTGCCCTTGTAGTGTTCCTTGAGTGCGGCTGTGACGTCGTCGTGCCCGAGCTTAAACGGAATCACCAGGTCGGGCGAGAAGTCGCCTGAGAGCTGGCCGGGCGCCACGGCGGAGTTACCGCAGTACGGGCAGGTGGTGACGGCGACGGTGCCGTCGGACACGAGCTCGGCGCCGCACGACGAGCAGATGTAGCCGGCGTTTTGGGCGAGCTCCTGCACCGCGTCGTCGGCGACGGACTTGGGCGTTGCGGCTGCCGCATCGGCTTTGGCGTCGGCCTTGTCCTGGCGCTCGCGATAGAGGGCCTCGACTTCTTCGACTTCAAAGCGTGAGTCACAGTAGTCGCAGACGAGCTTTTGCTCGGCGCTGGCAAAATGCAGGGGGCCACCGCAGGCAGGGCACTGATAGTTAACGCTCTCGAAGGCCATGATCGGTCCTTTCCGTGCCGGAGGCTATGCGCCGATGGCGCCGCCGCAGTATTCGCAGCGCCCACTGGCATCGGGAATGGTGGTTGCACCGCAGAAGGGGCAGGTCACCGCAGTCTTGGGGGCCTTGGCGGCAACGACGCTGTCGCGCGTCTCCTGGTGCAGCTGCACCAGCGCGTCGCGGACCTCGGTTGCCTGGCGCTTGGCCTCGCGGTATTCGATGGAGCCGCGCTGATCGATGGTGGAGTCGTTTACGCGCAGGTTGATCTCGGTAAAGTACGGCGTGTTGACGTGAATGGTCAGATTAAAGTCGTAATCCAGGTCGTAGCGCGGCGGGTTGTAGCTCTCGCGCTCGCCGTCCTTGGTCTCGCGATAGATTTCGGTGCGATGCTCGTCGATATCCATATCGCAGCCGAGTACCTGCGAGAACTCGATGATGTCGGGATTGGCGTCGCGCCAGCGGCTCTGCGAGGTAATGATCAGCAGGCCCGCGTCCTCGTCGAGCATGATGTTGGTGCGCCCGGCAGAAAGCGTGCGCGTGGGGTTGAACGACGCCAGGCGCTCGGCATTGGCCTCGCGGTAGGCGAGCTGCTCGCGGATATCGTCCGCGGTGCTGGAGCGATAGTCGTGAAAGTAGGGGGAGAGCTTGCCGGCGCACTCTTTGCACAGGTAGCCTTCATTGATTTTTGTCTTACCTAGAAGTCCCAACTCGGTACCGCAAATCGCGCACTCTTTCTTCTCGAACATCTTGTCAAAGAAGCCCATGGCTGCCTCCCATCAACTGGTAGCGTGTGTCACTTTTGATGATGGGGGAGTGCGCAGCCTTTCACGATACCCAGACGGCTCAACGAGTCTCCACAACTGGGACACATGGCCCATTTTT
>CALBOJ010000062.1 GCA_937896835.1 uncultured Collinsella sp. | reverse complement strand
ATAAACTTTACCCGCGGCCCCCGCCGGGATTAGCAAAAGGGCTGGTGGGTGCTGCTTGCGATTTTGTCAGATAGTCTACTTAGCTTTCTTATTTTCTGAATTGTCGATAGCCGCACACCCGGCATATCCCCAGATAAAACCAACCAAAATTAACCTGTCCCATTTTGGCAGGTCTGGTCTCAGCGGGCCCGGCACGGGCTAAGTTTATCGCGAGTTCCGCACGCAAAGGAAAGCACTTAATGTGCTTTCCGTCTTGCGCAGGACTGTAGAGCAGGAAACTTAGCCCGTGCCGGGGCCGCTGAGACCAGACCGGCGGGATGGACCAGTTCAGATGGGGCTTTGATGCATGGGTGGTCTGTTGTTGTGCAAATGGGTATCATACTGTGGTTATTGCATCGACTCTGCGATGCATGTTTGTACGTTCCCGGCGGTCGGTTTGCCAGAAGCGCCCCGTCGGTTGTTCCGGACCCGTTTCGAAGAAAGGAAACCACACTTACCTATGGCAGCTAAAAAATCATCTCCCTTGAAGATCATTCCGCTCGGCGGCCTTGACGGCATCGGCAAGAACATGACGGTCTTCGAGTGCGGCGACGACATGGTGCTCGTCGACGCCGGCCTCATGTTCCCCGACGATTCCCAACCCGGTATCGACCTGGTGCTTCCCGACTACACCTATGTTCTGGAGAACGAGGAGAAGCTCCGCGGCATCATCGTCACCCACGGCCACGAGGACCACACCGGTTCGCTTCCGTACTTGCTGCAGGACCTCAACAACAAGGTGCCCATCTTCTCGAGCAAGCTGACGCTTGGTTTTATCGAGGGCAAGCTCTCCGAGTTCCGCATTCGCGCACCCAAGTTCCGTGAGGTCAAGGGCGGCAGCCACGTCAATCTGGGTGGCATCTCGCTCGACTTCTTCTCGATGACGCACTCCATTCCGGGTGCTTTGGGCGTGTTTATTCGCACCAACCAGGGCACCGTTATGCACACGGGCGACTTTAAGCTCGACCAGACGCCCATCGACGGCGTCACGCCCGACTATGCCGCCATCAGCCGCTTTGCCAAGCAGGGCATCGACCTGCTGCTTTCCGACTCCACCAACGCCACGGTTCCGGGCTTTACCAAGTCCGAGGCCGAAGTCGGCCCCAACCTGCTGCACGCCATCAAGAACGCTCCGGGCCGTGTGTTCGTCGCGTCGTTCTCGAGCCACATCCATCGTCTGCAGCAGATCTGCGACGCCGCTCGCAAGTGCGGCCGTAAGGTCGTCGTGACCGGACGTTCCATGCTCACCAACACCCGCGTGGCGCGCGAGCTGGGCTACCTCAACATCGACGATGCCGATATCCTCGATGCCTTCGATATCGATAACCTGCCCGACGACAAGATCGTCGTCATGTGCACCGGCTCTCAGGGCGAGCCGCTGTCCGCGTTGTCCCGCATGGCCAACGGCGAGCATAAGACGCTTTCCATCCACGAGGGCGATACCGTTATCCTCTCGGCAACTCCCGTTCCCGGCAACGAGAAGGCCGTCCAACAGGTCGTCAACAGCCTGGCCAAGCTTGGTTGCGATGTTTGGGATAAGTCTCGCGCCCTCGTCCATGTCTCGGGCCACGGCAGCCAGGAGGAGCTCAAGCTCCTGATGGCTATGGCCAAGCCCACCTACTTTATGCCGGTTCACGGTGAGGCCGTGCACCTGCGGGCACACGCCCAGCTCGCCCGCAAGATGGGCCTTAAGGACGATCATATCTTTATCCTCGACAACGGTGACACGCTCGAGATGCGCGGCGGTATCGTCAAGCGCGGTACGCCCGTTGAGTCCGGCGTCGTCTATGTCGACGGTCTGCGCATCGGTGACACCGATCCCATCGTTCTGCGCGATCGCCAAAAGCTCGCCAACGACGGTATGGTCACGGCCGTAGCCATCGTCTCGCTCAAGCACAAGAAGATCGAGGCTATCGAGTTCTCGGGCCGCGGTGTTTCGTTTGCCATCGACGACCAGTTCTCCGAGGATGCCTCCGCAGCCATCATGAAGACGATCGAGAAGGGCAAGTTTAGCTTTACCAGCAGCGGCTCCGATGCCATTCGCAAGGCCGTGCGCGATTCGCTCTCTAACTTTATCTGGAGCCGTACGCGCACCCGTCCGATGATCATTCCGGTCGTCATGGAGGTTTAGTTTGGCGCGCGGATCTGCACAAAACGCCAAAGGCAATAAAGCCAACAATCAACCGGCATCTGCTAAGGGTGCCGGTTCCCATCTCCGTGCCAATAAGGGTCACGAGGCGGAGTTCGATGAGTTCGAGCCCCTGGTCGAGCCTTCGGCCAATCGCGATATTGCCGGCGTGGTCATTGCCGTTTTGGCGATTGCATCCTTCATTGCCGTGATTTCGCCAGCAACGGCGCCCGTGACGGCTGCTGTCGCCGGTTTCTATCACCTCGGCTTTGGCCTGGGCGCCTACGTGTTGCCGATCGTCATCTTGCTGTTTGCCGCCACGCTCTTTTTGGGTGAGGACTCGCCGCTCAACATTCGCTCGGTTGCGGGTGGCGCCGTGGTCTTTGTGGCCATTGTCTCTATCCTTTCGCTGATGGTGCCGGGCACGAGCGATTCGTGCGACCTCATGTTTACGCCGCAGAACCTTTCCGCGTCGGGCGGCTACATTGGCGCCTTTATCGCAAGTACCTTGCAAAACGCCCTGGGTAAACCTATTGCCATGGTTGTCTTGCTGGGACTTGTCGTCGTTGGCTTGGTCATTATCGGCTTTTCGGTGGGCGGTGTTTTGCGCTCCGCACGTGATCGTGCTGCCGATTTTGCCGAGCGTCGTCGTGCCGATGTCAATGCGAGCCCGTGGGGCGATGAGGAGGCCCTGTCGGTTCCCGGCGCCGTCCGTCCTCACCTGAGCATTCTGCGTCAGAAGGGAACTGACGTTGCCGTGACCACGGTCATGGGTGGCGATGTCGATGCGGTTTTGGATGACGACGAGGACGATGACCCGTTTGTCGACGTGTCCGAGGCCGTGGAGGCCGAGCGCGCCAAGACCACACTGCTGCCGCGCCGCCATGCCAAGAAGGACAAGGTCGCACCCAAGCTCAACACGAGCGAGCCCGACCCGTCTTGGTCCGATAGCGAAATCGAGCTCACCGAGGGCGATGACGAGGAGACTCCGCTCGAGACCGCCAAGACCACCTTGCTGCCGCGTCGCCGTGTCAAGGCAGGACAGGTCACCGGACAGTTTTCGATAGAAGACGACCCGGACAAGGCTGACGAGTCAGAGCCGCCGTTTGCCGTGAATCCCGTTTCGGCAGCTCCGCAGATCCCCGACTTCCTAAAGCATCCCAAGGTTTCCGATGCTTCCTCCTCTACGGCTTCCACTGCTCCTGTTGCAGCCGGCGATGGGGGAGCGGACGGTACCACTGCCGACGCCGAGGGCGAACAAGAGGATGGCCTCAAGCTCCCGCCGCTCGAAATCCTGCACGCCAACCCGCAGTCGGCGTCCGCCGCGTCTTCTGACAAGGAGCTGGAACAGACTGCCGAGTCATTGCAGTCCACCTTGCTTGAGTTTGGCCGTAGCGCCCGCGTTGTCGGCTGGATTGCCGGCCCCACGGTCACGACCTTTAAGCTGCAGCCCGGTGAGGGCGAGCGCGTGAGCAAGATCTCGAGCCTCGAGGACGATATCGCGCTTTCGCTTGCCGCCCAGTCGGTGCGCATCTTCGCGCCGATCCCCGGCACCTCGCTCGTTGGTATCGAGATTCCCAATCGCAAGCGTCAGAACGTCAACCTGGGCGACGTGCTTCCCTATGTGAAGGGCGGTCCGCTCGAGCTTGCTATCGGTCGCGATGCCGAGGGCACGCCGGTTGTCGCCGACCTCGCCAAGATGCCCCACCTGCTTATCGCCGGCACCACCGGTTCGGGTAAGTCGGTCATGATCAACTCCATCATCACGACCCTGCTCATGCGTGCCCTTCCCGAGGACGTTCGCCTGATCATGGTCGACCCCAAGCGCGTCGAGCTTGCGGGCTATAACGGCCTGCCGCATCTCTACGTGCCCGTGGTGACCGAGCCCAAGCAGGCGGCCAGTGCGCTGCAGTGGGCCGTGTCCGAGATGGAGCGTCGCCTGAAGGTCTTCGAGCGTCTCAACGTCCGCAAGATCTCGACGTATAACGAAAAGCAGGCCGCCGGCGAGTTTGAGCATTACGATAACCCGCCGCAAAAGATGCCCTATCTGGTCATCATCATCGACGAGCTTTCGGACCTGATGATGGTCGCCGGCAAGGATGTCGAGGCCTCGATCGTCCGTATCGCCCAGTTGGGCCGTGCCGCCGGTATCCACCTTATTGTGGCTACGCAGCGCCCCAGCTCCAACGTGGTGACGGGCCTTATTAAGGCCAATATCACCAACCGTATCGCCTTTAACGTGGCTACGGGCATCGATTCCCGCGTCATTATCGACCAGATGGGCGCCGAAAAGCTTACTGGTTTGGGCGACATGCTGTTCTCCAAGGTCGACTGGGGCAAGCCCCGCCGTATCCAGGGCTGTTTTGTCTCGGACGACGAGATCAACGAGATCGTCGAGTTCGTTAAGTCGCAAAGCGAGCCCGACTACCACGAGGAGATTCTGTCTGCCGTGGCGCCTGCTTCCATGTCCATGGCTGGTGGCGGCGGCATTGTTCGCACGGGCGTAGCCGAGCCGCAAGATGACGACCCGCTTATCTGGGAAGCCGCCCATATTGTGGTGGAATCGCAGCTGGGCTCCACATCTGGCCTGCAACGCCGCCTCAAGGTTGGCTATGCGCGCGCCGGGCGTATTATGGACATGCTGGAAGAAAAGGGTGTCGTCGGCCCGCCCGACGGTTCCAAGCCGCGCGAGGTCCTGCTGGATGAGGAGGGGCTCGCCGCGTTGGAGTCTGTCGACGCCGAGATGGCACGTGAAGATCGTGAGTTTGGAGGATTCTGATGGCTGCACGCTTTGGTGACATGCTGCTCGAGCAGCGTCGCCGGATGGGCCTTTCCATCCAGCAGGTCGCCAACACCATCAAAATCAGGCCGCAGATCATCGAGTTTTTCGAGACCGGTAACTTTGCATCGATGCCCCCGCGTGGCTATGCGCAGGGGATGATTTCGAGCTACGCTCGCTTTTTGGGGCTTAACCCGCGCGAGGTCGTCAACGCTTATTTTGACGACCTCATGGCATATGAACGCGAGACTTCGCAGCAGGGCGGTCGTTTTCAAGATGCTGCCGGCTACGTTAACTCGCGTTCGTCGGTCGATAACGGACGCTTTCTGATGGTTCAGGGTGGACGCTCGACGCGGTACGGTCAGCGTCCTCCGCAGGCGGGCTATATCACCGAGACGGGCTCTAGCGAGGAGATTCGTTCTCAGCGAGATCGCTTTCGCAGTGCGCCCATGCCGGATGACCGTGCGCTTCCCGCCGCTCGCGGGTTGAGCCGTGATCCTCGCGCCGGTTACGGCGACGGTGGCTACTCCGCTCGTGGTTATCGCGGAGTTTCTGCCGGGCGTTCCCGTGGTGCTTACGCCAACGCCGATACCACCCAGGTGACGCCGCGTCTGCGTTCGCAATCGCAGCCTTGCTGGCAGCGCTCTTCGGCGCTTCGCTCTGGCCAGCGTGACTATCAGAACCGTGGCGAGCTTGCGCCGCGTTCGGGCCAGCGTGGCTCGCAGCGCCAAGGCGGATATCGTGGTCGTCCCGATAGCGGTCGCGCCCGCATGCCGCAGGGGAATGGTCGTGGTGGCTCCAATCGCGCACGCAGCGGTGGACGCGCTCCCCAGAACAATGGACTCGATCCGCGTATCATCTACGCCGGCATCGGTGCCGTGGCGCTTTTGCTGATTTTGCTCATCGTGGTCCTTCTGCGTGGCTGCGGCTCTCCTGCACCCGAGTCGACGCCCGAGTCGACCGCGGCCACCAAGACGACGACCAAGAAGTTTTCCAAGAAGACCGAATCCGTTGACGAGGATGAAGGCACCGACGAGGCGACGGATTCTGCCGATTCGGACGCCGCCAAGTCGACGGCGAAAAAGGAAGAGGACGAGGTCATCAAGGTCAAGGTCTCCGTTGCCAAGGGCAAGACCGCCTGGATTGAGGTCAAGGTCGACGGTAAATCGGTCTACGGCGCCCAGGCGACCGGTCCCTTTGAACAGGAGTACACGCCTAAGTCCTCGATTGAGATCACCACGTCCAAGCCCTCCGATGTCACGGTTACCAAGAACGGCGAAAAGGTTCGCTACGACACTAAGACATCGGGTGTGGCGCGCGTGACCATTACCGTTCCCAAAAAGGAGACCACAGACTCCGAGGGCGGCGAGGGTGCCGACGGCACCGACC
>CALBOJ010000061.1 GCA_937896835.1 uncultured Collinsella sp. | reverse complement strand
CCAACATGGACAAGAACCACCGCGACCGCATCGCCTTTGTGCGCATTTGCTCGGGTAAGTTCGAGCGCGGCATGGATGCCTTTCACGTGCAGGGCAACCGCAAGCTTAAGCTCGCCACGGGCACGTCGATGATGGCCGACGATCGCGCCATCGTGGACGAGGCGTACGCGGGCGATATCGTGGGCCTGTTCGACCCGGGTATCTTTAGCATCGGCGACACCGTGTGCTCCGGCAAGCGCCACGTGCAGTATCCGCAGATCCCGACGTTTGCCCCCGAGATGTTCGCTCGCATTACGCAGGTCGACACGCTCAAGCGCAAGCAGTTCGTCAAGGGTATGGAGGAGCTTGCCCAGGAGGGTGCCATCCAGATCTTCCGCGAACTGGGTGCCGGCATGGAGAGCGTCATCGTGGGCGTGGTCGGCGTGCTGCAGTTTGAGGTACTCGAGCGCCGTCTCAAGGCCGAGTACCGTGTTGAGGTTCGTCGCCAGCCGCTGCCCTATACGGACATCCGCTGGATCCAGAACGACCCCGACACTATCGATATCCCGGGCCTTTCGCTCACGCGCGACACGCTGCGTGTCGAGGACATGCGCGGCGGTAAGCTGCTGCTGTTCACGAGCCCGTGGAACGTGGATTGGGCAACCGACCACAACCCCGACCTGATCCTGTCGGAGTTTGGCAACGTAGCCTTTTAACGCATTGGCGCGGTGGTCCTGTGGGGCTGCCGCGCCGTTTGTTTGCCTTATGCCGCGCGAGCGGCTATCATACCCACCGTCGTCTCAAGACCGGGGCGTCCGAGCAGTTCGGGTCCGATATCCTGCTCGTTAAACCTAAAACCAAAGGAGTACATAATGATCAAGAAGGTCATGGAGGACTACAAGGTCCTGTTGCGGAGCATTCCCGCGGCAACGGTTTCGCTGTTTTTCGTGAGTGTCATCATGATGAACCTGCTGGCCAACAAAGAGCTCATCAGCCTGCCGTATCTGGCACTCGATTGCGGCTTTGTGGTGAGCTGGGTCTCGTTTTTGTGCCAGGACATGATCTGCAAGCGCTTTGGCGCCAAGGCATCCATCAAAATCTCTATCCTCGCGCTGCTGGTCAACCTGGCCGTGAGCTTGTGCTTTTGGGCATGTTCGCTCACGCCCGGCATGTGGGGCGCCTACTACGACACGGGCATGATCGAGGTCAACACCGCCCTTAACGCCACCATCGGCGGCACCTGGTACGTGGTGCTGGGCTCTTCGCTGGCAATGCTCGTTTCTGCCGTGGTTAACTCCACGCTCAACCAGTCGCTCGGCCGTATGCTCAAGAAGAATAACTTTGCGAGCTTTGCCTTCCGTTCCTATGTGTCCACGGGTGTTGGCCAGTTTATCGACAACCTGGTCTTCGCCATCGTGGTGAGCCACACGTTCTTTGGTTGGACCTGGGTGCAGGTCCTCATGTGCTCGCTGACCGGCGCTGTTGCCGAGCTGCTGTGCGAGGTCTTCCTGAGCCCCGTGGGCTACAAGGTCGTGCGCGGCTGGGAGCGCGAGAATGTGGGTTCCGAGTACCTCGAGCGCCACGCAACCGCCTAAGGAGCAAGTATGCGGGTTTTGATCACGGGCGCTTCGGGCGGTATCGGAGCCGCGTGCGTGCAGCGCTTTTTGGATGAGGGTCACGAGGTCGTGGGCTTTGATCTGCTGCCGGCGGCGATCGAACACGAGCGCTACCGCCATCTGATCGTTGATGTCCGCGAGCCGGACTCGTTTCCAAGCGACCTTGAGCCTCAGGTAATCGTGAACGTCGCCGGTACGCAGGATTCGGCCGACGACATCGCCGCCAACCTGTGTGGCACCATCAACGTGACCGAGCGCTACGCCTTTGTGGGGGAGGGGCTCGCCGCCAAGCCTGCGCCGGCTATCAAATCCGTGGTCAATGTGGGGTCGGCGAGCGGGCATACTGGATCGGAGTTTCCCGCCTATGCCGCCAGCAAGGGCGGCGTTATCGCCTACACCAAGAACCTTGCAAACCGCCTGGCACCGCAGGCCATCGCCAACAGTGTGGACCCGGGCGGCGTTATCACGCCGCTCAACCGTTGCGTGATGGAAGACGAGCACCTGTGGAGCCAGATTATGGAGCTCACGCCGCTTAAACGCTGGGCAACCGCCCAAGAGATCGCCGAGTGGATCTATTTTGTGGGCGTGACCAACCGGTTTATGACTGGGCAGAGCCTGCTGATCGATGGCGGCGAGGCCGGCCGCACACAATTTATTTGGCCCGAATAGGAAACGCGCCCGATGGCAAGATCGCCGTCGGGCGCGTTTTTTGATGTATCGATTTTTAGCCGAGGCAAGTCCAGTTGACGGGGGTCGAGCCGTGCTGTTCGAGTAGCCGATTGGCGGCAGAGAAGGGGCGCGACCCCATAAAAGCGGGGAGTTCTGCCGTGGCACGGCTGGCCGAAAGCGGCGAGGGGTGCGTAGAGGCCAGGCAGAACTTGCCGGTTGCCTTGCCCGCGCCGGTAGCGGCGAGCTTGCCTTCGACCATCTGCTGGGCAAAGCGGCCCCATGCCAAAAAGACTACCGGTTGGGGCAGCTGGCAGCAGCGTTCGATAACGTAGTCGGTGAGCGTGCTCCAGCCCAGCTTGGCGTGCGAGTTCGCGGCATGCTCGCGCACGGTGAGCGTGGTGTTGAGGAGCAGGACGCCCTGTTGTGCCCATGGGGTTAGGTCTCCCGTGGCGGGAATGGGGCAACCCAGATCGGCTTTGAGCTCCTTATAGATGTTGCGCAGGCTCGGCGGCAACTTGGTTTGCGTCGCGGGGACCGAGAACGACAGCCCCATGGCCTGGTTGGGCCCGTGATAGGGGTCTTGACCCAGGATGACAACCTTGACCTGGTCGGCCGGCGTATAGGCGAGGGCATTGAGGATGTCGTCTTGTGCCGGGTAGATGGTCTGCTCGGCACGCAAAAGGGCGATGCGCTCGAGCAGCTGGTTCGTGGTGTCACGTACCGGCTGCGGCGCATCGCCCAACCAAGTTGCTATGTTGCGGTCGCGAGTTGCGGTGTCCATGGGGCTCCTTTATGGCAGATGCTCTGTTGGCATCTATTGTAAAGGCGTCCGGAGACCTTTGTGTCGGGGCCACAAAAGGTGAGGTGCTTACGAGGCTCGCTCGGGCGTTCCTGCCATGTGGGCGTGGTCGTGAGCATGCGCATGAAGTCGCGGAAGCTCGACGGTTGCCACCATGACGCCGGTGAGGATGAGAGCTGCACCCAGGAAGGCGATGGGGCTCAGGACCTCGCCGACCAGGAAGAACGAGAAGACAGCGGAGCAGACCGGCTCGAGCGAGAAGGCAAAGCCGGTGGTCTCGGCGGGCACGTGGGGCTGCACGAGCGTTTGGGTGATAAAGCCGTAGGCAGAGCAGATGAGCGCGAGGGCAACGACGACCACGATCTCGCTGGGCGTACTGGGAAGTGTGAAACCGCCAAAGACGCATGCGGCAATGCCCGAGAACAGGCCGCCAAAGCCCAGCTGCCAAACGCCCAGGGACAGCGGATCGACTTCTTCGACAAACCGCTTGGCGATAATGATGTGTCCGGCGTAGACAAAGGCGGAGAGCAGCATGATGAGCGCGCCCGGGTTCAGGCTAGTGAAGTCGGCGCCCGAGAGCAGCAACATACCGCAGGTGACGATGGCGGTGCCGACGAGCACTTTGCGCTCGGGGGCGCGGCGCAGCAGGGCGGCGTTGGCAAACGGCACGATTACGACCGTCAGGCTCTGCAAAAAGCCGGCAGTGGAGGCAGAGGTGAGGCTGGAGCCCAGGCACATGCAGGTGAGCTCGGTTGCCATGATGGCGCCGATGATAGCGGCGCGAACCATAAGGTCGCGGTTGATGCGGAACGCGCGTTTGTGGAAGAGCAGCAGGCAGGCCACAAAGGCGATGATGCAGCGTAGCGCGACGATGCTCGTGGCGTTCATGCTGTCCATGCCGATCTTCATGAGGGGATACGAAAAGCCCCATGCGACGGGAACGGAAAATGAGAGCGCGATTGCTTTTTTGCGATCCATGGGACTCCTTTTGTTACGGAACGGTTTCGTAACAAGGATTCTGCTCCCAGATGTGGATGTAGTAAAGCGAATGTATCTTCAGTATGATTAAGAAATACTAATGTTGGCAGAAAAAGCCCTGGCAAAACGTTTTATAGCTACATCGATGTGGAGGCACGATGGCATCGCGGTATCAGATTGTTTGTATGGTAGTCGATCGCGGCAGCCTGAAACGCGCGGCCGATGAGCTGGGCTATACACAAAGTGCGGTGAGCCAGGCCGTCAAGGCACTCGAGCGCGAGCTGGGCACTACGATTATCGAGCGCGGCAAGCAGGGCGTGTCGCTTACGCGCGACGGCAAGCAGTACCTGCCGTATCTGCGACAGATCGTAACTGCCGAGGCCGAGCTTGAGGGCAAACGTCAGGAGTTGCTGGGGCTCTCCTCGACGGATATTCGTATCGCGACGTTTACCAACGTGAGCCGCACCGTATTGCCGCGCGTGATTCGCGACTTTGGTGCGCTGCACCCGGGCGTACGCTTTACCCTCAAGCAGGGCGATTACACGCGCAACGCTTAATGGGTGCACGATGGCGTGGTTGACTTTTGCTTTACGGCGCGCGGATTTACCGCTGGGCTCGAGAAGCGTGTGGTCTATCACGACGAGTTGGTAGCATTGTTGCCGGCCGCGCATCCGCTGACGGCAAAGGAAAAGGTGACACTCGCCGACCTAGCGTCCGAGCCGTTTGTGCTGCTGGATGAGGGCGAACAGAGCCTGGTGCTCGATGCATTCGCGGCGTATGGCCTGTCGCCGCACGTGACGAGTGAGGTGACCGACGACTACACCATCATGGCGATGGTGGAGGAGGGCCTGGGCGTGAGCATGCTCTACCGTCGTACTGTAGAGGGCATGCAAGCCGATATTCGTGTGCGGCCCATCGTGCATGCTCCCTCACGCGATGTGGTGGCTGCCTGGCGCAGCTGGGACACCATGCCCATCGCCACGAGGCGCTTTATCGACTATATGAGCTCGCATATTGTCAATTAATGACTGGCGTGGCGTTGAGTGCTGTGTTTAGCGGGCTGTCGCTTTGGCTTGGGTGACACGATAGGTGCGTGCCGGGTGGCAGAGTAGCACCGCCACGACCATAAAGAACGCCGTGGTGCCCAGGCTGATGGGGTAGACCATCATGATGTTCGCAAAGGTGCGAAAGTGCGGGAACACGCAGAACACCCAATAGAAGCGGATGCCGCAGACGCAGATCATGGTGATGAGGGCGGGCGTGAGCGAGATGCCAAAGCCGCGCAGGTAGCCTGACATGTTTTCGTAGAACATGCTAAAGGCGTACGCCGGGAAGATCGAACACACGCGGATATAGCCGATCGAGACGATGTTGGGATCGCTGTTAAAGAGCGACAAGATCTCGCGCCCTAGGCCGACAATAACGATGATCGTGGTGAGTGCAACGATACCGCCTTCGACCAGGCAGACCTTGAGCGTCTTGGTGCAGCGGTCGATCTGGCGGGCGCCGTGATTTTGTCCTACAAAGGTGGTGCAAGCCTGGCTAAAGCTGTTGAGCAGGTTGTAGCACACGTACTCCAGGCTCATGGCGGCGCTCGATGCCGCCATGACTTCGGTGCCCAGGCTGTTGATGGCAGACTGGATGATGATGTTGGCGACGGCAAAGACGGCGCTTTGGATGCCGGCGGGCAGGCCGATCTTGACGATGCGCTTGAGGGCGACGGGGTCGATAGCCAGGTCGCGTAGGGTGACGCGGACGACGGAGTCGGTCTTGAGCAGGCGGATAAAGAGCGTAGCGGCGCTGACGGTGTAGGCGATGGCGGTGGCGATGGCGACGCCCGCGACGCCCCAGTGGAGTACGGGGACAAAGATGAGGTCCAGGCCAATGTTGAGGACGGTGGACACGGCAAGCGCCTGCAGCGGCATGCGGGTGATGCCGACGGAGCGGAAGATCGCGGCCTCAAAGTTGTAGAGCAAGATTGAGGGCAGGCTGAGCAAAAAACGCGCAGGTAGAGCGAAGCGAGTGGCATGGTTTCGGAGGGAACGTTGAGGGCGGCGAGCATGGGCTCGGCAAAGATCTCGCCCAGCGCGATGACGACAAAGCCCACGAGCGCCATTAAAATCGAGGTATGGACGGCGCGTTTGACCATGTTTTGGTCGTTGCGGCCGATAGCGTTGGCGATGACCACGTTGGAGCCAAGCGACATGCCAATAAACAGGTTGAGCATAAGACTGGTAAGCGGAACATTGGAGCCGACCGCCGCCATGGCGAGGGTTCCCTGGTCGCCCGAGAAGTTACCGATAATGACCGTGGCGATGAGGTTCGACAGCTGCTCCAAGATGCTCGTGGCGGCCACGGGGAAGGCGAACAGGGGAATATTGCGCCACAGCGAGCCGGTGGTCATGTCAATGTGCTTAGATACGGTGTCAGCCATGCGCTCTCAATCTCTAACATGCTATTTCGTGCTTATTTGCGCAGACGATGATACTCCTAATTGGCTAGTCGTTGGGGACGTTCTTAAACGACTGGTCATTCAAGAACGTCTCCAATGACTAGGTGGGGGAGGCGTGCGACAATAGTGGGCGTTGTGTTGTTCGCGCTAAGGAGTTGCCATGTTGTTGTGTCCCGTTTGCCATGAGCCGTTGGTGGACGACGAGCGCGGTGCTGCGTGCACGGGCGGACACCGGTTCGACCGAGCGCGCGAGGGCTATCTATATCTGCTGCGCTCGTCCAAGAGCGGTGACTCCATGGGCGATCCCAAGTCGCAGGCACGCAGCCGTCGCGACTTTCTGAACCGCGGTTATTATGCGCCGTTGCGCGATGCGATGGTCGAGCTGGTGCGCGAGCGGGTGTCTGGACGTGCCGCGTCTACGAACTGCCCCATGACGTTGCTCGATATTTGCTGTGGCGAGGGCTACTACACCAGCGCCATGGGTGCGGTGCCGGGCGTGGATGCTTACGGCTTTGACCTGGGCAAAGAGATGGTGCGCCTTGCCGCCAAGCGCGGCGATGCGACCTACTTCGTGGCCAACATGAAGGACATCCCCGTGGCCGATGGCACCTTCGATATGGTGACCGAGCTCTTTGCTCCCTTTAACGAGCGCGAATTTGCCCGCGTGCTGGCGCCAGAGGGCTCGCTCTACACCGTGGTGCCGGGCGCCCGTCATCTCTTTGGGCTTAAGGAGGTGCTCTACGACACGCCGTACCTTAACGATGAGAAGCTGCCGAAGACCACCGAGCTCGAGTTAGTCGGAATGCAGCGGGTGTCTGCGAATATTACGCTTCAGACCCAGGCCGACATCGAGGCAGTGTTCCAGATGACGCCGTACTACTACCGTACGCGCCCTTCCGACAAAGAACGCCTGGCAAATTTGGACACCCTTCAAACCGACATCGACTTCATCATCGCCGAGTACCGCCACTAACCTACCAAAAAGGGACAGATTTATTTTGGCAGGTTTTATCTGGGCAAACGTAAAGGGCCGACCGCGGAGATGCGCGATCGGCCCTTTTTAGTTGCTTGGCTGAAACAGAGGTTATGAGAAGCGGGCGCTTACAGGCGGTCCTTGTTCTCGGCCTTAACGGCGTGTGCCTGCTGAACAAAGAACAGGTCGTACACCACGACGACAAAGGCGCCAAAGTTGATGGCGTCGCCGCCAAACGCGGGAAGCGTAAGCACCGCTTGGGCAAGCGTGGCGACCGCGGCAACAATACCGAGCTTAAACGCGCCGTCCACCTGCGAAGGCTTGTTGGCGCCCTTGATACCGGCGACGCCTGCGGCAAGGTCGACGAGACCCTTGGCGATAAGCACGACCGCTGCGAGCGTGGCGTACGAACCGTACGTGGAATCGAGACCGCCCGTGGCGATACCGACGCCGGCGGTGACGAGGCTGGCGATGCCCAAAACAAAGTAGATGAGAGCAAGGATTTTGAGAGTCTTGCGAGTGAAGCTCATGGCTGGTCCTTTCGATACGAGTACGCCAACTTGGCGCACCCAATGTACTGCACATATGGTGAAGCACATTGTAGTTCAACGCGGCGATGCATGCGTTTGAAAGCGTCTCTTGCCTGTACGGTCCAACCTTTCAAAAAGGAAAGCTGGACGTAAGCCAAATCGATGGCAGCCCATGTGCGGCGCTGCGATGATGAGGTCGTAACAAGGAGCTGGTCTCAAGGAGGAGCCATGATGTACGGAGCAGGGCAAGTGCGTGAGCCGCGGTCGTTGGGAAGGCGCATGAGTGATTCCGTGATCGCTGCCGTGTGCACGGGATTGATGGCGGTGCTTTGCATTGGGATGCTGTGGGCCATGTCACATGTGGGACAATAGCGGACGGTTGGGTGTCGTCATGAACGGCGCCCACGTATTCGTTTTGCTTGCTAAGGAGTACCCATGGGCGTCGTCGATCCCTTTTCTGTTGCTCGGGCCGCGGGGCTTGAGCTGACCGGGAAGCCCGAGGGCCTCACGCTCACCGACGGCACGATGGAGCTGCGTGCCGATTTTGGCCGCATGCTGCCGCGACTCAAGCAGGGCCGTCTGCAGCAAGAGCTGTTGGTGAAGGCTGCGCGTGCAAAAGGCATCGAGCGGCCGTGGGCAATTGACGCCACGGCAGGCTTTGGCGAGGATTCGCTGCTGCTCGCGGCCGCGGGCTTTGCGGTCGATTTGTATGAGCAGGATTGCGTGATTGCGGCGCTCCTCAAGGATGCCTTGGACCGCGCGGCAGATGATCCGGCGCTTGCTGATGCCGTGTCGCGCATGCGCTTACATGCGGGCGAGGACAGCATTGCCGGCCTTCGCCATACAGCTGAGCTGATCGGGCGGGGCGAGCTTGCCGCCCCCGACGTGGTGTATCTGGACCCCATGTTTCCCGAGCGCACCAAGAGCGCGGCGGTGAAAAAGAAGTTCCAACTTTTGCATCATCTGGAACAGCCGTGTGCCGATGAGGAGACGCTGGTCGAAGCTGCGCTTGCGGCGCACCCGCGCAAGGTCGTTATCAAGCGACCGGTGAAGGGGCCACTGCTTGCCGGCGTTAAGCCGAGCTATCAGCTTGCGGGCAAGGCCGTTCGCTACGATGTGTTAGTGCCGCCGCGCCCGTAACTTGCGTGCGATTACCGGCGCTTCGCTAGCGCCGTGCCGATGCGGCGTCTATTTCCATGGGTGCGACGTCAGGTGCCATCCACCGCAGTATTCGCATTTGTAGCAGGCCAAACCACGCCGCCCGCGGTTTTCGCAGTCGGCCATAACTGCCTCGGCCTCGGCGCGCGTATCGTAACGGTTTTTGCGTTCGCACGACTTGTAGCGCCAGGCTTCATCGCGCTCGGCGTTCAGGGCATCGCGGCGCTCGTCTTCGCGCGCAAACAGGTAGCTCATATCGCCGCCGGTGGCAGCGCCCAAAAACTCGCTTTTGGCCTTTGACCAGGCGGCTCGCTTTTTGCTTCCCATCTGCATCGCGCCCCTCTCCAAACGTTGGTATCATTGCTCAATCAAAGTGATACCAATAAACGTGAGGTCGCCGCGTGATGATCAGAAAAACCCTCGATACCGACATTCCCGCCGTCATGGCTATCTATGACGCGGCCCGCGCCTTTATGCGCGCGCATGGCAACGCCACGCAGTGGCCCGAGGGCACGCCTTCTGCCGAGCAGCTGGCTGCCGATATCGCCGCCGGTGGCAGCTATGTGTGCGAAGTCGATGGTCACGTGGTGGCGACGTTTGCCTTTTTACCGGGCCCGGACGAGTGCTATGACGTAATTGAGGACGGTCAATGGCGTAGCGACACTCCGTACGCCGTGCTGCACCGTGTGGCATCCGACGGCACCGTGCACGGTATCGCGGCCGCGATGTTTGCCTTTGCCAAGGAGCGTGCCGATCACCTGCGCATCGACACACATCAGGACAACCTGCCCATGCAGGGAGCCATTGCCAAGGCCGGGTTTAAGCGCGCCGGTATCGTATATGTGTCGGACGGTACGCCGCGTGTTGCGTTTGACTGGCTGCGCGAGGCGTAAGAGCGACGCCTCATATCAATAATTCATGCGAACGAAACTGGCCCAGGTGGGGTCATTTTCGTTCGCTGTGCTGATTTGCAAGCCGGCTTTCGCAAGGCGCGAACCTACGAAAATCGCCGCGCGGCAACGCGGGGCGATGAGCTCGGTCGGGGGATAGGGCCCGCTTCGCCCGCCGGCCCGTAAATTGTATCATCCAGTGTGGAACGAGGGTGCCCGTTGCCGCGTGCGATGGGCTTGCAATAAGAGGAGAGCCATGTCGAAGCAAGCGGTCGCTGGAATCTTGGCGCATGTCGATGCCGGCAAGACCACGCTGGCCGAGGCCATGCTGTTTAACGCGGGCCGCATTCGCAAGCGCGGCCGCGTTGACGATGGCGACTCGCATCTGGATACGAACGAGATTGAGCGTGAGCGCGGTATCACGATCTTCTCGTCGCAGGCTGTGCTCGACCATGGTGACACCCACGTTATGCTCGTGGACGCTCCCGGCCATGTCGATTTTTCTGCCGAGGCGGAGCGCACGCTGCGTGCCCTGGACTACGCGATTCTGGTGGTAGGCGCCAACGATGGCGTACAGGGGCACACCGAAACCCTGTGGCGCCTGCTTGCGCGCTATGACATCCCGACGTTCATCTTTATCAACAAGATCGATTTGGAGAATCCCGGCCGCGATGTTTTGCTGGCACAACTTGGGCAACGTCTTTCTGAGGGGTGCCTGGATGCCAACGAACTGCTGGCGGGTGGCGCCGTTCAGGAGGACGCTGCTGCGTTGGACGAAGCGGCGCTCGAGGAGTTTCTTGAGGCGGGTGAGCTTTCCTCCGCGACGCTGTCGCGCATGGTTGCTGAGCGCAAGCTCTTTCCCTGCTTTGCCGGCTCGGCGCTCAAGGACCAAGGTGTGGACGAGCTGTTGGATGGTATATGCGCGCTGATGCGCGAACAGGCGTGGCTCCCGGAGTTTGCCGCCCGCGTCTATCGCGTCAGCCGCGGGGACCGCGGCGAGCGCTTGGCTTGGGTTAAAGTGACCGGCGGCACGCTGCATGCCAAACAGGTGATTAACGGACGTTCCGGTGCCGAGGCATGGGAGCAGAAGGTCGATCAGGTACGCATCTATAACGGCGAGAAGTATGAGCTTGCCCAAGAAGTTGCTGCTGGCGGCATTTGTGCCGTGACGGGCCTTGCGCACGTTCGCCCAGGGGACGCTCTGGGCGCGGAACCCGCGTGCGATGCGCCCGTCATTGCGCCGGTCCTCACCTATACGGTGCTTCCGGGCGAACACGATGTCCACGCGGTGTTCAAAGCGCTGACTGAGTTGGCGGACGAAGATCCCATGCTCGGCGTAGGCTGGAACACCCATCTTGAACAAATACATCTGCAGCTTATGGGGGCGGTGCAGCTCGAGGTCGTGCAGCGGGTGTTGGCCGATCGCTTTGGCCTTTCGGTTGCGTTTGAGTCTGGCGGCATTCTCTATAAGGAGACTATTTCGCAGCCGGTCGAGGGCGTGGGCCACTTTGAGCCACTGCGCCACTATGCCGAGGTGCATCTGCGTCTGGAGCCGTTGCCGGCGGGTTCGGGCGTGCAGTTTGGCACCGTGACCTCGACCGATGAGCTCGATCTTAACTGGCAGCGTCTGGCACTCACCAACGCCATGGAGCGCGATCACCTGGGCGTGCTGACCGGCTCGCCCATCACCGATGTGCGCATTACGCTCACGGGCGGCCGTGCGCATGCCAAACACACCGAGGGCGGCGATTTTCGCCAGGCCACGTACCGCGCGATTCGCCAGGGGCTCATGCAGGCGCGTGAGGCTGGCGCGGCGGTGCTGTTGGAGCCGTGGTACCACTTTGAGCTCGAGGTGCCGGGGGAGTGCGTGGGCCGGGCGCTCTCGGATGCCACGCGCATGGGTGCCGAGTACGAGCCACCGACGATGACGGGGGACCGGGCGAAGCTTGTGGGTCGCGTGCCGGCATCCGAGGTGCAGGACTATGCCCTGGAGGTAGCTGCCTACACGAGCGGTCGCGGGCATCTGTACCTGGAGTTCGCCGGCTATGCGGCTTGCCATGATGCCGAGCGCGTAATCGAGACGGCCGCCTATGAGCCCGAGGCCGATCTGCCCAACACGCCCGACTCGGTCTTTTGCTCTCACGGCGCTGGTTACACGGTCAAATGGTACGACGTACCCGCCGCGGCGCACGTAAAGATCGATCCCGCCACCTTCCGCCCCTGGCGAGCAGCAGACGCCGAGTTTTTCGGCCACATGTGACAGAGGGGCAGCCCCTTTGTCAGATTCAGTTGGTATAACTCGGTATAAGTTGGTATAACTGTTACCAGGATTTACCGATCCGAGGAGGCCGACATGAATCCAAATCCCTTTAAGCCAACGGCAGGCAAGCGGCCTCCGATGCTCATCGGTCGAGAGTCGGTCATCGAAGATTTTGAGGAAGGACTCGACAACGGCGCCGGAGCGCCGGGTAGGCTCATGCTCATTACGGGAAACCGCGGCTGCGGCAAAACGGTTCTCCTGCGGGAGCTGCAACGTCTAGCCAGCGAGCGCGGATGGGCGGTTATCTCCGATTCCGCTTCGCTTGGCTTATGCGACCGCTTAGCCGACGCGCTTCGCTCGAATAAGCCCGTTGTGACGTCAATGGAGTTCGGTCCGTCGTTTGGCCGGATGTCGGTCGAGGCGGCGCGAGCAAAGGGCGAAACGTTGCGAGGGCTGGTCAACGAGCGCCTCAAGAAGCTCGGTCCAGGCAAGGGCATACTGTTTGCGATTGACGAGGCACAATCGGCGTCTATCGAGGAACTGGCGGCCCTTGCCGTTCTCTATCAGCAGTTGCTCGGAGACCAGGATGCCACGGGCTTGCCCGATAGCGACCAGCGCGGTCTTGCGCTGGTGTTCGCTGGCTTGCCCAGTATGGTTGACGATCTGCTCGAAGAGCCGAGCGTGACGTTTTTGCGGCGTGCCCAGCAGCGTACGCTGGAGGCGATATCTTTGCCCAAGGTACGCGATTCGTATATCCAGACGGTCAAAGACGCTGGTCTTTACGTTGACGCGGAGACAGCGGACCTTGCGGCGCACAAGAGCATGGGGCATCCCTATATGGTTCAGCTGGTGGGATATTACATGTGGCGGTCTGCTGTCCGGCGTAGCTCGCAGGTCATCGAAAGGCGCGATGTCGAGGATGGCCATGCGGATGCCGTCTCCGAGTTCTACGAAGCGGTTGACGCGCCTCTGTATTACGGGCTGCGCAGTCCACAGCGCCTCTTTATCGAGGCCATGGCGGTTGACGAGGGCAAGCCGACGCGCATGGCGGATATCATTGAGCGCTGCGATCGTACCCAGAGCTGGGCGAGTAAATATCGCGCAAGCCTGATTCGCGAGCGCGTCATCGAGGCTGCCGGATACGGTCTCGTCCGGTTTACCGTGCCCATGCTGGGCGCGTACATTCGCGATCGAGTTTTATGGCATGAGTAGGGTGATAAAGGTGACGGAACAGAAGATGAGCCCGCAGGCTATCGAGGTGCGTGGCGCGCGCGTTCATAACCTTAAAGACATCGATATCGATATTCCGCTGGGAAAGCTTGTGGGCATTGCCGGCGTGTCGGGTTCGGGCAAGAGTTCGCTGGCGCTGGGGGTTCTTTATGCCGAGGGCTCGCGTCGCTACTTGGAAGCACTCAGCACCTATACTCGCCGTCGCCTAACACAGGCCGAACACGCCCAGGTGGACGAGGTACTGCACGTGCCGGCGGCGCTCGCGCTACACCAGCGTCCGAGCGTGCCGGGCGTGCGTTCCACTTTTGGCACCATGACCGAGCTCAACAATAGCCTGCGTCTGCTCTTTAGCCGCTGCGCCCATCACGTGTGCCCGCATTGCGGGGCGCGTGTGGAGCCGAGCCTTAACGTGGCTGCGGGCCTGTCGCTCACGTGCCCCGCATGCGGTCGCGAGTTCTACGCGCCGGGTGCCGAGGACCTTGCCTTTAACAGCGGCGGCGCGTGCTCTACCTGCGGCGGCACTGGTGTCATGCGCGAGGTGGACGAGGCGAGCTTGGTGCCCGACGAGTCAAAGACTATCAACGAAGGCGCGGTGCTTCCCTGGGGCACGCTCATGTGGGATCTGATGAAGCAGGTGGCAGGCGAGATGGGCGTACGCACCGACGTGCCGTTTAACCAGCTCACGCCTCAAGAGCGCGACATCGTGTTTCATGGTCCGGCGGTTAAGAAGCACATTCTCTACGTTCCCAAAAACGGCGAGGGCGCCACGCCGCTCGATTTCACCTATTACAACGCCGTCTATACCGTCGAGAATGCGCTCGCCAAGGTCAAGGACGATAAGGGCTTAAAACGCGTCGCGCGCTTTTTGCGCGAGGGAGCATGCCGCGATTGCGGCGGCACGCGTCTTTCCGAGGCTGCGCGCCAGCCCCAGGTGCGTGGTATCAATCTGGCGCAGGCCGCGGCCATGACGCTGGGCGAGGCGATTGAGTGGGTGCGCGGGGTGCCCGCATCCTTGCCGCCCGAGATGCAGCCCATGGCGACGGATATCTGCGATTCGTTTTTGGGCGCGGCCCGTCGTCTGGTCGATCTGGGCCTCGATTACCTCTCGCTCGACCGCGCCGGTGCCACGCTCTCCACGGGTGAGCGCCAGCGCGTGCAGCTTGCTCGCGTGGTGCGCAATCGATCGACAGGCGTGCTTTATGTGCTGGACGAGCCTTCGATTGGCTTGCATCCTGCCAATGTCGACGGCCTGGTGGGCGTGATGCGCGATCTGGTGGATGACGGCAACACCGTGGTTGTTGTCGACCACGATACGCGCGTACTGGCGGAAGCCGACTATCTGGTTGAGATGGGTCCCGTTGCTGGAGCAGGCGGCGGCAATGTGATTGCTGCGGGCACGGTAGACGAGGTCGAGCAATCGCGGGGCAGCCGCATCGCTCCGTTTTTGCGCGCAGAGCCCAAGCGCTTGCGTCCGCAGGTGACTGACGACGACATGTTCGATCAGGGCCATATCCGCATGGCAACCGAGGCCATCCATACCGTCAAACCGCTCGAAGTCGATATCCCGCGCGGCCGCCTTGTCGCGGTAACGGGCGTTTCGGGTTCGGGCAAGACGACACTGGTGCTCGAGACGCTCATCCCGGCACTCAAGGCGCAGGCAGCTGGCGAGCGCCTGCCGGGGCACGTGCGTTGGGTCGATGCCGAGGGTATTGCCCGCGCAAACCTGATTGACGCTACGCCCATCGGCGCCAACGTGCGCTCGACGGTCGCAACCTATGCCGACATCCATGATGAGCTGCGCCGCGCCTTCGCCCGTACGCCCGAGGCCAAGGCAGCCGGCTACAAGGCGGGCGCCTTTAGCTACAACACCGGCGCCTTGCGCTGCCCTACGTGTGACGGCACGGGCTCGATATCGCTCGACGTGCAGTTTTTGCCCGACGTCGAGATCGTCTGCCCAGCATGCCGTGGTTCGCGCTACGCCGAGGCCGCCTCGCATATCCATCGCGAGGGTAAGGACGGGAGCTTGCTGACGTTGCCGCAGCTCATGGACATGAGTGTGGACGAGGCCATCGACGCCACACTGGGACTCAAGAAGGTTCAGGCGCGCTTGCAGACCTTGCACGACTTGGGCTTGGGCTATCTCACGCTCGGTGAGCCCACGCCGGCGCTTTCGGGCGGCGAGGCACAGCGCCTTAAGCTCGCGAGCGAGATGGGCCGCGTGCAGGATGATGCCGTATTCGTGTTCGACGAACCCACGATTGGCCTGCATCCGCTCGATGTTCAGGTGTTGCTGAGTGTGTTTGACGGCCTCGTTGCCAAGGGCGCCACGGTTATCGTGATCGAACACGATCTCGACCTTATCCGTAACGCCGATTACGTGATCGACATGGGCCCGGGCGGTGGCGACGCGGGCGGGCAAATCGTCTGCGCCGGTACGCCGGGCGACATCGTGGCCTGCTCCGCAAGCATCACCGGCCGCTACCTATAGACAATGAGGCAAAGGGACAGCCCCTTTGCCTCATTGATGCCTATTTCACGCATTGAGCCGCGAGATAGTCGCGGAAGAATGGCAATTCAAATGCGACGAGCCCTCGTCCTCGTTCCCCGATGATGCCGGCATCTATCATTCGGCGTCGGTAGCGGGAGACCTGCTGCGGCGAACGCTTAAGGCGCTCGACAAGGTCGGCGGTGGTGGACTCTTCCTCGTCATCGAGCATGGCGATGAGGAATCGCTTGTCCTCTGCAGTGAGTTCCCGATAGGTTGCCGCGAGGATTCGGTCGTCCATCTCGTCGCGCGCGATTTTGATTCCCAGGTCAAAGTCGCGTGACGAGATTTCCTTCGAATCGCTTGTGAGATCCCAGGCACGGTAGCCTACGAGTTGCAATAGGAAGGGAAAACCAGAGATCGAGCGAACGGCTCTATCGATTCCCTCAGCATCTGCCAGGCGATCGTTTTCCTGGATTGTGCGAATCAAGGCCTCGCGTACGTCATAGTCGGCAATGCGACCCAGATGATATTGTTGGGCGCGGCGAAGGAACGAGACCGTCTTGTGGTTCAGCAACGTCGAGACGTTGTTGGGAAGTCCCGCCATGAGCAGGGCGACGCGTTTCCCATCGGTCACAAAGTGCTGATACGTCGCTGCGAGCTGAATCATTTCGTCGAGTGTCGGGTCCACCTCGTCAACCGTGACGAGCAGACCGGTGCCTGCCTCGTTGAGCTGGTCGATGATGTCGCTCATGCGATAACGCCAGGTTGAGGCATCGTGAACGCGATTGACCTCGATGCTGCCGAGCGGTGCAATTCCGAGACCGGTGACTTCGAAGTTCTTAGACGGGTCGATAAGATGGCCGGCGGCGCGTTTCGCCCCGAACTCGATTTCCTCAAGCATTCCCGGGAGCGCGGTCGTCTTTACGGCTATCCAGCCGTGGGATTCCGCCCTTGTCGCGAGCGACGACATGAGAGCAGTTTTACCGGTTCCACGCGCGCCTGAGAAGATCGAGGTCAATTCTGGGCGCCTGCGCTGGCTCAAGAAGGCACGGTCCAAATCCCGAATAATCTGTTGTCTGCCAGCGAGATGGGCAGGAACCTCACCAAAACTGGGGGTAAACGGGTTCTCGAGATATTTCACAAGGCTCTCCTTTCACACCGCCGTTTAACTTCATTTTACTTTAGTTAATTCTGATTAAAAGTGAGGGCTCTTTATCTAGAGCATCAATTAGGCGTGTGTGCCATCGGCGTGGCGCTTGAATGTGACAAAGGGACGGTCCCTTTGTCACATTCCCGGAAAGCCTGTTTGGCGCAGGGCTTCGTAGAGGACGATGGCGGCGCTGTTGGAGAGGTTGAGTGCGCTGATGCGGTAGTCGTCCGGGTTGACGAAGTTGCCGCAGATATCCTGTTGAAGGATGGTCTCGTGGCTGTCCTCGGTATGCCCGAGCGATTCCTCGTGAGCTTCCCAAGCCTCGGCGTTATCGAGTGAGTCGCAATCGCGCAGCATGGGGATGCGCTCGCAACGCTCGGGCGCCGCGGCAAGCAGTGGCTCGGGAATGCCCGAGCTCTCGCTGCCAAAGACCAAAAAGTCGCCGTCGCGGTAGGTGCTTTGCGCATAGGTACGGCGCGCCTTTTTGGTCAGCAGATGCAGGCGGGCATCGGCGGGGGAGAGACCGTTGCGCGCAAGAAAATCCTCCCAGCCGGCATAGGTCGTCACATCCAAGTTTTGCCAGTAGCCCAGGCCGGCGCGACGTACCGTTTTGTCGTCGAGCGAAAACCCCAGCGGCTCAACCAGATGCAGACGGGCGCCGGTGACCACGCAGGTGCGGCCGATATTGCCCGTATTGGCCGGAATCTCGGGCGCATACAGCACAATGTTGAACATGAATCTCCTTGGCTCAGAACGAAAAACCACCACGAAGGGGACAGGCACCTTCGTGGTGGTTTGGCGGTTACGTGGGCGGAAAATGCCCGCTTGGATAAACCTAGGCGCGGTGCCAGTCGGTCAGGCAGGCATCGAGGGAGGCGATGAGCGCATCCTTGTCCATGTGACGGCCGATGATGCACAGGCTCGTCATACGGTCGCCCGTCTCGTCGTCCCAAATCTGCATGATCTCGGGGTTCTCGTTGATGATCTTCTGCTTCTCGCCCTCGGGCGCCGAGTCGACAAACAGGCCGTTCTCCATCAGGCGCATCTGGTGGCCGGCCTGCTCAAACATGTAGCACATGTCCGGATCGCCGGTCTGCCACAGCGGACCCTTGACGCGGATGACCTCGTCGGGCCACTCCTGCTCAACAAAATCGGTGAACTTTTGCAGGTCAAACGGCTTGCGGCGCGAGTACACAAAGGTCTCGATGTCGTACTCGAGCACCTCGGGGTCGTCGTGCTCCTCGGGATGCTCCATGGCCTCGATCCAGGCGGCGGAGTTGTAGGCGCGCATAAAGTCGAAGCGGTCGGTGTCGAGCAGCTCCTCCATGGGGACCTCGCCGTTTTGAGCCTCGACAATTACGGCGTCCTTCTGCAGGCTGCGCACGATGGCCTTGAGCTCGGCGATCTGCTCGGGCGTCACGGTATCGGTCTTGTTGAGGATGAGCGTGGAGCAGAACTCGATCTGCTGGATGAGCAGGCTCTCGATGTCGTCCTCGTCGATATCCTCGGCCAGTAGGTCGCGACCGCCGTTGAACTCGTCGTACATGCGGGCGCAGTCGACCACGGCCACGATGTTGTCGAGCGCGAGCTTAGGCTCGCCGCCCACCTTGGCCTCGTCGCAGAAGCTCGAGATGGTGTAGGCGATGGGGATGGGCTCGCAAATGCCCGAGGCCTCGATGATGATGTAATCGAAGTTGCCCGAATCGGCGATGCCCTGCAGCTGGTTGGCCAGGTCATCCGAAAGCGTGCAGCAGATGCAGCCGTTGGTGAGCGGGATGAGGTCGTCGGTCTCGGAAAGGCCGCCGTCGGCGATAAGGCTGGCGTCCACATTGATCTCGCCGATATCGTTGACGATCACGGCGGCGCGGATACCGCCGTCGTTAGCGAGGATGTGGTTGAGCAGCGTGGTCTTGCCGGCACCGAGGTATCCGGTAAGCATGATGATCTTCACGGGTTTGTTGGGCATGTGCCCTCCTTTGTTAGACATGGCTTACAGTTGAATCTTATGCCAAACGCCTGCTCTTATACCCACGCGCCGGCAAATAACACAAGCTACTCCCAGGCTCCCCATACATCGGGGCAATAACCGACGGTGGCCTTTTTGCCGTTGCGCACGATGGGTTCGGCCAAGACCTGCTGGTTCTCGAGCAGCTTGTCGAAGCGCTGACTGGGGGTAAGGTGCTGGATGAGCGCGAGCGTTTCCTCGTCCTTGGCTTTGGGGTTGAGCAGCTTGTCGATGCCGCCGACCGCTTGCATCACGCTCGTGAGCTCGCCCTTGCTCATCTCCTTTTCCTTAAGGTCGATAAACTGCACCTTAATGCGGCGCTCCTTAAAATAACGCTGCGCCTTCTTGGTGTCGAAGGACTTCTTGGTGCCAAAAATCTGCACGTTCATGTATTTGTTCCGCCGTTCTACCTGATGAAGTTGGTCGTTGCGCGATCTGCCTCGGGTGCGTTGATGCCGGCGGCCTGTCCTGCCTCGATACAGCGCAGGAGCCAGGCCATGTTTTTGCCGATGTTTCGCATGGTGGCAAGGCCCTCGGCATCCCCATCGGCGTCGCCGGGCACGCGGCCAAACACGTTGTTCCAGTACGTGGAGGCGACCACGGGCATCTGGTTGATGGTGAAGTACTTGTTGAGCACATCGAAGGTGGTCGATGTACCGCCGCGACGGGCGACGGCGACGGCAGCGCCCGGCTTGTGTGCAAAGGCTTTGCCTCCGGCATAGAAGGCGCGATCGAGGGCCGAGAGGATGCGCCCGCTGGGGTGCGCATAGTAGACGGGCGAGCCGAAGACAAAGCCGTCTGCCTGCTCGGCGGCAGCGATGAGCTCGTTCACCACGTCATCGTCAAAGGTGCAGCGACCGCCAAGTTTGCCACACTGGCCGCAACCGATGCAATCGCGAATGGGCTTGGCGCCCAGCTGAAACACCTCGGTATCAATGCCTTCGGCATTGAGTTGCTCAGCGACCTCGGCGAGTGCGCGGGCGGTGTTGCCGTTTGCCTTGGGGCTGCCATTGACCAAAAGAACCTTCATCACAAACTCCCTCTGCTGTCGGTGACTTCTGCGGAGGATTATCGCACGAGAGGGTAGATGGCGTGGGGCGCGATGTGAAACGGCTTGTGTTTCACATCGCGCCCCACGACGCTAGTCCAACTTGGTGCCCGGTACTTGCGGTGCCTCTTTAAGCAACGCTTTGAGCTCGTTCAAAATGGAAACGGGCTGTCGATCGACAGCGTCCAGATGAAGCGTCGCCACACGAATGGGTGGCTGATATTCAAGCGAGCCGATGAGCACGGGGGAACCCAGGAACCGCTCGATTTCGTCTGCGATCGAGTCGGTCTCTTCGGGATCAAAGTCGTCGAAAAGCGCCACGAATGTCGGCCCCGTCGAGCGGAACAGGCGACCCTTGCCGCGCGAGCAATCCGTGAGGCAGGCGGCGCTTTCGGCGAGCACGCGGTCGCCTGCATCGAATCCAAAGCGGGCATTGACTTCGGCGATATCGTCGACCTTAATGGCAATAAAGCCTGCCTCGCGCGCCACGCGACGCATTTCGCCAATGGCGTTGACCAGGGCATGGACATCGCCCAGGCCCGTTACCGAGTCGGTCGTATCAGCTAGGCTTCGGTTGACGATAATGCCCACATACATGCTGGGCTCGGTATCGGTGCCGTCCAAGCGGTAGCCCGTGCAGTCGCAAAGCACGTATTTTCCGGGGGCATCCATCACGCGGTACTGCATGTAGTGGAAGTGCCATGTGCCGTTTATCACCATATCGAGCTCGGCGCGTACGTTGTCGCGGTCCTCGGGATGAACGCGGGCAAGCCACATATCGACCGAGTTAAAAGGGTGCTGGGAAGGCAGGTCAAAATCGCGCACGGCGTTGACCGACCATTGCGATTCGCCCGTATCGAGATTGAGGATAAACGGATAGCGCGTCTCGGAGCTCATAGAGATTGCTTGGAACACCCGGTCGTTGCAGGGAAGCTGATCGACGATTGGGCGTTGCGGCGCGTCATTGTCTTTCGGTTGCTGCACGCGATGCATAAGCTTATAGCGATACATCTTGCGATCGGCATCCATCGTCATCTGGCGACGCGTGTCGCCGGCAAGTGGATCGACGCGCGAGCAGCCAAAGCTAAAGCTGGCGATCATGGGCGCCTTGCCACCTGAGCTCGCCTCGATCAGCCCGGCACGTACCTGCTCCAAGCGCTGCTCGAGTTCAGTCTCGTTTGCGGAGAGCGAGATGAGCACAAACTCGTCTCCACCGATACGGAACAGCATCTCATCGTGCTCCATGGTTTCGGAGAGCGTGCGGCAGATGCTCAGAATATAGCGATTGCCTTCGGCATGGCCAAACCTATCATTGCAATGCTTGAGATGGTCGATGTCAATATAGGCGCAGGTGAAGGGGTCGCCTTTGCGCCAGAGCTGCTCGACGTGACGGTCGAGTCCGCTGCGGTTGCCCAAGTTGGTGAGCGGGTCGATATAGGCGTTGCGCTCAAGCAGCTGGCGCTCTTGTTGCAGGATGGCATGCGTCTTTTGCAGTTGCTCGCCAACGGCGCGCAGCTCAGCAGGCAGCGCGGCAACATCGAGTTCGGCGGTCGAGATGCCATTCGCAAGTCGCTGAAGATAGGCAATAATCGATTGCTCGCCCAGGCGGTACGACTCGTTCATGATGGATAACCTCCTTGGGCAGAACAACGGTTTGTATCATATCCCCAATTCGGCTTGGATTGGGGATATAAGTTAGCTAATGGAGACAAATGCTCCCTTCGGCGGTGGCGTTTTGCACGTGAGCGTATCAGTTGTCATTGTCACCATCGAGCAATGCCTCAAAATCCTTCGCCGGCATGGGGCGGTAGTAGAGGAAGCCCTGAGCGTAGCGGGCGCCCATGTGGCGTAGCATGTTCGCCTGCTCATTTGTCTCGACGCCTTCGACCACGACGGGCAGATGAAGCGACTGCGCCATTTCGAGCATCGATGAAATGATTTGCGTGCTGCGGCCTTGATCGCGGTCGGTGGGTACAAAGGTGCGGTCGAGCTTGATGACGTCGACGTTGACGTTCTTGAGCATCGCGAGCGTGGACTGGCCGGTGCCAAAATCGTCCATATAGGTCGAGAAGCCTCGGGTGTGCAGGTCGGCTGTCAGTTTGTCCACGGCTTCGGATTCTCCCGTATAAGCCGTCTCGGTGATCTCGATACGCATGAGCTCGGGCGGTAGGTTGTATTGGGCGGCGAGCGCCCCCATATGTTCGGCAACGTCGCAGGCAAGGATATCCACTCGCGACACATTAAGCGAAACCGGAACCACGCGAAGTCCTCGATCGATGCGCTCGCGCAGCCATGAAGCGACACCCTGCCAAATGTACTTGTCGAGTGTCACCACAAAGCCGCTTTCCTCGAGTGCGGGGATAAACGTTGCGGGCGAAATGAGAGAGCCGTCCTTGTCAATCCAGCGGGTGAGTGCTTCGGCGCCAATAATCTCGCCGGTTTCCATATCGACCTGGGGCTGCAAGTGGTAGGTAATACGACCATCTGAGAGCGCGTACTGGAATTCGGTCAGCGTGCGGTGGAACGCGACTTCGCGCTCGTACTCCGCGGGGCAGAAAATGGCAATGCGCTCCTTAAAGTCGTTTTTTGCGCGTCGATTGGTAAACATGGCCTTCGCCTGCGCATCGATGGTGATCTCCTCATTGGAGTCGATGGGGTAAACGCCCATGGACGGCCAAAAACCTACGCCGTCATCATGCCTGGCTACGGCCTCGCGAACGCGGTTGTAGATTTGATGGACGGTGATGTGCTTAAAGGGGATGAGTACGCAAAAGTCATCTTGGCCCCAGTACCCTGCGACGCCCATATCGGCATTCTCGATGTCCTTGAGGACCGTGCCCACATCGGCGAGTACGCGGTCACCCTCGGCCTGGCCGTGCCATTCATTAAACAGGCGCATGTGGCCCATGTCGACCGTGGCGATGCACCAGGCGCCGTCGTGCCTTGTCTCGAGAAATGCGTTGGCACGCCGCATAAACTCGCTGGGTCGATAGAGGCCCGTGAGTGAGTCGATACGTTCGGCGATGGCGCTTTTGCGCTCCGCCTCGGGTATGGGGAGGCTGTCGTTGGGAACAAGCCCGCCGGCCGTGCGAAGGCGACGGTCGAGTTCGCCTAAAACGGCGGTCGCCTGATGGGTTAAGTACTCGTAAAAGGCCGGGACGACAAGACAGACGGGAGTAATGGTGTCGCCTGCGATTTGCACAGGAGCGAAAACGGCCTCTTTAAGATGGCGGGTTAGTTGCTCGAATGCCTCGTGGTCCAAATCGTTGCTGAGCACGACGAACTGGACGCTTCGTGAACGGTAAACCCTGCTTCTGCCTCGGGTGATCGACAGCATGCGGCCCGCGTATTCGGCAAGCATGTTGTCGACAGCCTCGGCCCCGTAGAGTTCGTTGAGCTTTGTCGTGCCACGAACGCGCACCGCTATAAGCCCCGTCTCGCAACGGTCGCGGCGGCAGGCATCGATGGCGTTGACCAGCATACGCTGCGTTCCGAGGCCTGTGGCGGCGTCGACGGTTTCGGCAAGTGCGTGGTTGACGATCTCGCCGACATAGAGCGAGGGGACATTTCCGTCGCCGTCGATACGAAACCCTCGAGCACGGCAGAGGACGTAGTCGCCGGCGGCATTGCGTACGCGGTACTGCATAACTCGACGGTGTTTAGCGCCGTTATAGACTTGGTCGATGTCGTCGGTAAAAGCCTCAAGGTCATCGGGATGGACGCGCGTTTTCCAGTAATCGCTGCAGTTGTCTATATGCTCCGAAGGAAGACCGAGATCGCGCAAGGCACCTTGTGACCAAAGGGTGCGATGTTTGTCCAAGTTCTCGATAAAGAAATAGCGGCCCTCGTTGAGCATCGAAAAGGCGTCGAAAATACGATCGCTTATTTCGAAGTCATCGGCGTGGACTTGCGTGATATTGCGTCGATCGAGGTGCACGGCATGACGTAGCTTGTAGTCGTACATACGATGGTCGGCATCGAGCGTCATGCGATTGGGGGCTTCGCCCAGGGCGGGGTCGGCATGTGACACTCCGTAGCTAAACGAGTGGGGCATCTCGGAATCGTTGTTTTTGAGCAGGATCGTTCGGCAGTGTTCCAGACGTTCGGCGAGGTCGTCCTCGGTCGCAATCGTAGATAGGATGGCAAACTCGTCGCCTCCCAGACGAAATGCCGCCTCGTCTACCTTCATATACAGCTTGAGATAAAGGCTTACCTGCAAGATATAGCGGTTGCCCTCGTCGTGGCCAAAGACGTCGTTGCAGTGCTTGAGATTGTCGATATCGATGAACGCCATGGTAACGGGGGTGTCCTGCTCCCAGAGCTCCTCGAGGGAGCGGGCAAAGCCGCCGCGGTTGCCAAGTCCGGTAAGCTGGTCGGTAAAGGCGGTCCTAATCAGATCATCCTGACGCTCGAGAAGGTCGCGAACGGTCTTTTCGAGCGTTTCGGTGTAATTGCTGACAGTATCCATGTCGTAAGCGGCTTTCTGAGGTCGGGCGAATTGCGTCGGGCGAGCTCGTTGTGCACACGCGTTGTTGTTCGGCGCTTTGCGTGTATCCAAGCCCCCGCCTCGCTGCGTTGTTGGGTTAATTTACCGGCTAATGTTCGCTGTTGATAACAGCTGAGTAGTGTAAACAATAGTGCACAATTATATATGGGTGCACATGCTGTGGGCGGCTATTATTCGACAAATGGTAGCGCGACGATGCGATGTCCGATAAAAATGCGACTGAGACGATATATGTTGACGGGTATACTTGTCCCGGTTTTAAACGCAGGAACGGAGATGGTCGCATGGCACAGCCAAATATGACGCGCACGGTGGGGCTGGCGCTCGAGGGAGGCGGCTACCGCGGTATGTATACGGCGGGCGTGCTCGACGTTTGGATGGAGCACGGTTTGACCTGCGACCATATGGTGGGTGTCTCGGCGGGCGCGGCGTTTGGCTACAACTTTAAATCGCGCCAGATCGGCCGTGCCATTCGCTATAACAAGGCCTATTGTGCCGATAAGCGCTATGCGGGTGTAGCAAGCTGGCTGCGGACCGGCGATATGTTCAATGCCGATTTTGCCTATCACGAGGTGCCTATCGAGCGCGATCCCATTGACTTGGAGGCGTATCGCGCCTGTCCCATGCGGTTTACGTGCGTGTGTACTGATATCGAGACGGGCAAGGCCGTCTACCACGACCTGCCCTATGGCGACGAGAGGGATATCGAGTGGATCCGGGCATCGTCGGCGATTCCTGTGGCGACGCGTCCCGTTGCTATTGACGGGCATAAGTATCTGGATGGTGGCGTGGCCGATTCCATTCCCAGCGCTTGGTTGTTTTCACAGGGGTATGACCGCAATATCGTGGTACTCACGCAGCCGGCGGGCTTTGTGAAGCAGCCCAACAGCGTGATGCCCATGCTGCGTCGCGTGTTCCGTCACTACCCGGAGTTTGTCGCAGCGCTTGAGCACCGGCATGAGGTATACAATACCACGCTCGATGACCTGGCACGTCGTGAGGCCGCCGGCGATATCTTTGTGGTGCGTCCGAGCGAATCGGTGAAGGTGCCGTCGCTATGCCGCGAACCGGATGAGCTCGAGCGCATCTACCAGGTCGGTCGCCGCGATGCGGAGGCGACTTTGCCGGCGTTGGAAGCATATCTGGCGGGGTAAGGGTCGCATGCGGAAAGTGCATCCCGGAATGGAGGTCCAAACTGGGATGCGCTTTCCGCTATTGAAGATATGAGGCTGCGGAGCAGCTGCTCGGCCTAGGCTTATGCCTGCTGCCAGGTGTCGACAAGCTCCTTGGCGGCAGCGTGGGGGTCGTCGGCACTGCAGACGGCGCTTACCACAAAGAAGCCATCGACGCCGGTGGCCTTGAGCTGCGGCAGGTCGGCCGTCTTGACGCCGCCGCCCACTACGATGGGCACGGGGCTTGCCGCGTGGAGTGCGGCCAGATCCTCAAAGCTCTTGGTGATGATGGAGCCATCGGCTGCGCGTCCGCAGTCGCGCTTGGTCTCGGTCTCGTGGAGCGGGCCGATGCCCAGGTAGTCGACCAGGCTCATGTCGGCGGTCTTGACGTACTCGAGCATCTCCTCGCAACGGGCCGAAAGGCCCACGATGGCATCGGGGCCCAAAAGTTTGCGGCAGACCTCGACGGGAATATCGCTCTGGCCTACATGCACGCCATCGACAGCAATACCCTGCTCGCGCGCGGCGAGTACGCAGTCCAGGCGGTCGTCGATTAACAGGGCGACCTGACCGGTCTTGCCAGCCTGTGCGATTGCCTGCGCGGCGTCGCCGGTCAGTGCGATGATCTCGCGGGCGCTTGCCACCTTGGAGCGCACCTGGATGCAGGTAAAGCCTGCGTCGAGCGCCTGGGCCACCACATCGCCCACGGGGCGTCCCAGCGTGTTTTCGGGGCCGAGTACTAGATAGGCCGAGATATCAAGGTTGTCGCGGATGCTCATCGTGCTTCCTCCTGCTTCTTGATCTGTGCTTCCATGCGCTCGAGCTTGCCGGTCATGGTGTCGGTAAATCCGGGTCGAATATCGGCTTTGAGCACGACTTCGGTGCGGATGCCCTTGCTCGCCAACACAAAGGTTGCGTCGCGCACGACCTGCATGACCTCGTCCCAGTCGCCCTCGATCTCGGTGAACATCGAGGTGGTGCGGTTGGGAAGGCCACTCTCGCGAATGACGCGCACGACCTCGGCGACCTCGGCGGACAGCTCGTCGCCGGTGCCGCATGGGGCGATGGCCACGGCGACGAGCGTGTTCATGCCGGCATTGGTTGCAGGCTCGGACATGGCTTATGCCTCCTCGAGCTCGAGCTGGTTGTTGGCGATGTCTTGGGCGGTCGCGCGGTAGAGCTCGTCGATAAAGGCGACCTTAAAGCTTGCCGGGGCGTCGGCGACGGCGGCGGCACGCGTGCCGGCAACGTTGTAGACGGCGGTGCCGCAGATGGCTGCCGTAAACGGGTCGGCGGCGCAGGCGTACACGGCCAGCACGCCGCCCTGCGAGCAGCCGCAGCCGGTGATCTTGGACATGAGCGGGCTGCCGCCGTGGGACTTGGCCACGGTCGTGCCGTCGGTGATCAGGTCGACCTCGCCCGAGACTACCACGGCGCCACCGGTGTAGCGGGCGAGCGCCACGGCGGCGCCGCGAGCGGCGTCGACCGTGTCGGTGGTATCGACGCCACGTACGCGGCTCAGGTCGGCCGTCTCGCCCTCAAGGCCCCACAGGCCGGCGAGCGCGATAATCTCGGAGGCGTTTCCGCGTACGATGGCGGGCTTGTACTGCTTGAGTTCGCTTACCAGTTGGGTGCGCAGACTGCCGATGCCCAGGCCCACCGGGTCGAGCACCCAGGGCTTGCCGGCATCGTGTGCCGCCTTGGCCGCGCGGGGAATCGTCTGCTCGTAGATGGGGAAGAGCGTTCCCATGTTCAGATAGATGGCACCGCCGCCGGCAACAAGTGCCTCGCCCTCGTCGGGCAGATAGACCATAGCGGCCGAACCGCCCACGGCGAGCTGTGCGTTGGCGACAAAGTCAATCGTCACCGTGTTGGTGATGGAGCCTGCCATCGGGTTGGTGGCGCGAATCTCGTCCACGGCCTTGACCACTTGTTGCTTAAGCTGTTCCGAATCGATCACTGCACATGCCTCCTTGGCATAGAAAAGGGGCGCTGTGCATAGACAGCGCCCCTCAAAAGGCGGCATGCTCCCTACGCCAGCATTAACTGACAGGTTCAAAGGATTGGGCCCCATGCCCTCTCAGCCTTGTGGTTTGCACCGCCGGCACTCCCGCATCGAATCTGTTGTTCCCTATACTAGCGCACCTGCCAAAAAGGGACAGGTTTATTTTGGCAGGTCGTTACAATAGGTAGGACCGATACGAATGGGGGCCTTATGATCAAACTTGTGCTGACCGATATGGACGATACGCTGATTCCAGCCGGGCATGACGGTGCCAGTGACTACGCCATCGAGGGCATTCATGCCATGCAGGCGGCGGGTCTGCACTTTGGCCCGGTTTCGGGTCGCCAGCCGTCCGCGATGGGCTGGATGTTCAAAAATCGTTCCGAGTGCTTTTCGACCGGTGCGTTCTGCAACGGTCAGGTCATGTTTGTCGACGGTCAGGCGGTCGCTTCGCGCGCGACCGACAACGATGCCCTGATGCGTCTTGCCGCCTATCTGGAAGAGGAAACCGACGATACCTATCTGAAGGTCTACAGCTTAGGCGATGACTTTTGGGATAACGATGCCTATTGCGTGACGAGCGATTCCGAGCGCGTACGCCGCGCCATGGAGTCGGGCGGCAATGCGTGGCTTAAAGGCGAAGAGGCCCCGTGCCGTCCCGTCGTCGATGACGCGCCGGTGTTCAAGGCGAATATCTGGAGTGCCCGTTCGCGTGAGGAGCTTGCGGAGCTACGCGAGCGCGTCGCCGCCGAGGTGCCGGAGCTCTCGCTTGTGTTTCCCAACAACCGTGTGCGCCTGTTCGACATCCTTCCGGCTGGTTGGGACAAGGGCCGCGCTGCACTGGAGTTGGCGCGCGCTTTGGGCCTGACGCCCGACGAGGTGGCCGTATTTGGCGATTCTGATAACGATCTGCCCATGATCGATGCCGTTTCCAATTCCGTTGCCGTCGCCAATGCCAACGAGGCCGTTACGGCTGCCGCGCGCTGGCATATCGGAGCCGCGGCAGACGATGCGGTTGCTGGGGCTCTGCATCAGATTGCCGCCTGCGCCGCGACGGGGGAGATGCCGTCGTTTATGCGTCAGATGGATGCGACGGGTTTCGACGTCACGAACGTCTAGGGGGGCGCTATGAAGCTTCAGCAGCTCAGATATGTCGTCAAAGTTGCCGAATGCGGTAGCATCACCGAGGCCTCGCGCCGACTCTTTGTGTCGCAGCCTTCGATTACCGCGTCGATTCGCGATCTCGAAAACGAGATGGGTGTGCATATCTTTGAGCGCACCAACAAGGGTGTCATTGTGTCCGAGGAGGGCGAGACCTTCTTGGGCTACGCGCGCCAGGTGCTCGACCAGGCTGACCTGCTCGAGGGCAAGTACAAGGGCGCATCCGAGCAGGTGCCGCACTTTAGTGTGAGCTGCCAGCACTATTCCTTTGCCGTCAACGCGTTTGTCGATGTGATCCGCGAGTTCGATGCCGCGCGCTATGACTTTACCCTGCGCGAGGAGCAGACCCACGAGATTATCGAGGACGTCGCGCACATGAAAAGCGAGTTGGGCATCCTGTACCTATCCGAGCACAACCGTGAGGTCATCGAGCGCATGCTGGTGGCCAACGAGCTCGTGTTCGAAGGACTCTTCTGCGCCACGCCGCATGTCTTCGTCTGCGCCGACCATCCGCTGGCGGACCGCTCCAGCGTGACGCTCGAGGATCTGGAAGACTACCCGTTCCTGTCCTACGAGCAGGGCAGCTACAACTCGTTTTACTATTCCGAGGAGCTGACCTCGACGTTCGAGCGTCGCAAAAATATCCGCGTGCGCGACCGTGCGACGTTGTTCAATTTGGCCATGGGCCTCAACGGCTACACGGTATGCTCGGGCGTGATCAGCCACGAGCTCAACGGCCCCGGCATTATCTCGATTCCGCTCGACGTGGACGAGTACATGGAGATTGGCATCATCACGCGCAAGAACACGACGCTTACGCGCTACGGTCGGGCCTATATCGACGCGATTCGTCAGCATATCTAGGCTGCTGTGCTCCGCACGGTTCAAGTCTCTTTATGACAGTCCAGACTGATATAGGAAACATCTATATCAAACTGTTATAAACGTATATTTTACGATGGTCATATGAGCGCTCATACTCTGTCCCAGTAAAGCAACCAATGCAAAGGGAGATATCTATGAGCACTTCGATTCAACCGAACGCGCCGTTTCGCGCCGATATCGTCGGCAGCTTTCTTCGTCCGCAGGCTGTAAAGGACGCCCGTGCCGCCTATGTCGCGGGTAAACTCGACGCTTCCGGCCTTAAGGCCGTCGAGGACGATGCCATTCGCGATTTGGTGGCCAAGCAGAAGGCCGCCGGCCTGCAGGTGATCACCGATGGCGAGTTCCGCCGCAGCTACTGGCACCTCGATTTTATGTGGGGCCTTAACGGCATTGAGCGCCGCACCTCACGCACGGGTTATATGTTCCATGACGAGGAGACGACGGCCGACACCGCCGTGGTTACCGGTCCCATTAGCGGCGAGAACCACCCGTTCGTCGAGCATTTTAAGTTCGTCAAGGCGCTTGAGGAGGAGGGCCAGGTCGCACGCCAGACCATTCCGGCGCCGATCCAGACGTTCTCTGAGGTCACGCTCGATCGCTGCGATGGCCAGCAGGAGAGCCTGCGCGCTGTCTATAAGACCGATGAGGAACTTGCCGACGCCATTGCAGCCGCTTATCGCACGGTGATCGCCGACCTGTACGCAGCAGGCTGCCGCAACATCCAGTTTGATGACTGCACCTGGGGCATCTACTGCGATACCGATTTTGTCGCCAAAACCGGCATGAGCCCGGTCGACCTGCAAAAGGTAAGCGAGCTGGGCGTGGCGCTCAACAACGCCGCCATCGAGGGCAAGCCCGACGATTTGGTCATCAACACGCACGTGTGCCGCGGCAACTACCACTCCACCTACGCTTTTGAAGGCGGCTACGACCCTATCGCTCCGTATCTGTTCGCACATGAGAATGTCGATGCGTTCTATCTAGAGTTCGACACGCCGCGCGCCGGCGGCTTTGAGCCGCTCAAGTACGTCGCTCCCGGCAAGAAGGTCGTGCTGGGCTTGGTAACCACCAAGGCGGCAGAGCTCGAGAACGAGGATGTTATCGTCGAGCGCATCCGCGAAGCCGCTAAGTACGTGCCGCTCGAGAATCTGTACCTGTCGCCCCAGTGCGGCTTTGCCAGCTGCGAGATTGGCAACAAGCTGACCGAGGACGAGCAATGGGCGAAGATCGCGCTGGTCAAGCGCATTGCCGAGCGCGTTTGGAAGTAACGCTAGCGTTTGCAGGTGGCGGCGCGTGCGAGGCATTGCGTATCGCGTACAATGGTTCGGATCGTATCGTTCGGGCAGGTTATCCGATATGCCTGATCGCCCTTCCATCATGAAAGGACTTCCATGTCCCAATCCTCGACGCCCGCCGTATCTAAACTCGAGGAGACTGTCGAATAGTAGTTGTGTTCAGCTAAATCAAAAAATGGCGTCCATGCGCATGTACGCGTGGACGCCATTTTTAATGCGTCAGTATCCAGTGGATGCCGCGCGCCATGCGCAGGTCAGTTTGGGCAAAATGATTGCCGGGGTTGAGCTCCAGCGTTGTTGGGATGTCGCGCTCGATAAACAGCTCTTCCATCGCGCGCGTATCGTCGAGTACGTGCCGCATCATGCGGTTGGGCGTCTTGGTTTCCTTTTTACCGAGCGACAGATAGGCGGCGTCGGGCGTAGCCGTCATCGTGCGCTCGCGCGCGTAGTCGATAAAGCCGGGGAACCACAGCGACCCCGATGCACTCGCTGCGCGCTCAAAGACATCTGTTTGCCAAAGTGCCCACAGTGCAAAAAGACCCGCCAACGAGTAGCCGGCAACGCCGCGCCAGGCGGGCGGTTGCGGGAGCGTTGATTCGGCCTGGGGGATTATCTGCTTCAACAACTCGTCAAGAAAACCAGCAGCCTGTCCGCCAAAGGGCTCGGCATCTCGTATAGTTCCGTCGCATTCCCAGGGGCTCAGCTCGCGATTCCAATCGAGCCCTCCAATGGCGACAAGGGTGAACGGCGGGCAGTCGAGCTCTCGGCAGCGCTCGTAGACTTCACTACCGTTGCCCATAACCACGGGGAGATAGATGACGGGCGCGCCTTCCGCACACTCTGAATAAACAGTTATCTGCTTATGATGCGCTTCCAAGGCAGGCTTCTCTCGGTGTTGTGATATTGACAGCCTCAATTGTCGCACGCTGACACGGGGGCAGACGCTAAAAGAAAGGCGCGGAGCCGCTCGATGCGATTCCGCGCCTTGTTGTTTTGCTTTAGCAGACTATGCCGTTACGCCACGAAGAAGTAGACGAGGAAGGCGAGGGCTGCGATCCACATGAGCGGCTTGATCTTGGAGGCCTCGCCCTTAAAGAGCGCGACGACCACGTAGGCGATAAAGCCCAGGCCAATGCCGGCAGAGATGGAGTAGGTGAAGGGCACGCCGGCGACAATCATGAACGCCGGGAAACCCTGCGACACGTCGGACCAGTCGATCTCGGAGGCCTCGCTCATCATGAGGTAGCCGACGTAGACCAGAGCACCGCAGGTGGCGGCGCTGGAAACGATGGTGACGATGGGGGAGAAGAACGCGGCGAGAATGAACAGCACGCCGGTGGTGACGGAGGTGAGACCCGTGCGGCCACCGTCGGCGGCGCCGGAAGTGGACTCGACGAAGGTGGTGATGGAGGAGACGCCCATGAAACCGCCCACAGCAGCGGCGGCGGAGTCGACGATCAAGATCTCCTTGATATTCTCGACGTTGCCGTCGTCGGTGAGGAACTCGCCCTGCTTGGCCACGGCCATCGCGGTGCCCATGGTGTCGAAGAAGTCACTCATGAGCAGCGAGAACGAGATGACGAGGAGCGCGGGGTCGGTAAGGACCTTGACGATGGCGGGCACGCCGCCGGCGTCGGCGATAGGGCCACCGATGCTCGAGAAGTCGAGCGGGGCGATGATGCCGGTCGGAGCCTGGGTCACACCTAGGGGGATACCGGCGATGACGGCGACGACGATGCCGATGAGCAGCGAGCCGGGGACGTTGCGGCAGGCGAGGGCGACCGTCACCAGGATGGAGATGATGCCGACGATGAAGGTGGGGGAGGTGATGTCGCCCAGACCGACGAGTGTACCGGCGCCAGCGGTGATAATGCCGGCATCGCACAGGCCAATCATGGCGATGAACAGGCCCAGACCCACCGAGATGGCGTGACGCAGGACAACCGGGATGGCGTCCATGATGGCCTCGCGCAGGCCACAAAGCACGAGCAGCAAGATGACGACGCCCTCAAGGAAGATGACGCTCATGGCCACGTGCCAGTCACCGCCGCAGACGGTGGTGGTGATTCCGGCGATCATCGCGTTGACGCCTAAGCCCGACGCGCAGGCGAGCGGGCGGTTGGCGAAGATGCCCATGCAGATGGTCATGATGCCGGCGCCCAGGCAGGTGGCGCAGGCGAGCGCTCCCGCATCGATGCCAGCGCCCGAGAGCACCGCGGGGTTGACGGCGATGATGTAGGCCATCGCCAGGAATGTTGTCAGTCCAGCGCGAAGTTCGGTCCCGATTGTGGACTTGCGCTCACTGACGTGAAATAGTTCGTCCATGCATACCCTTTCCTTGTTCGGCCCCGAGTTTAGGCCGATTGACACGAACTCAACTACTATATCGCCTTTGAAAGGTTGATGTTCCTCGCATGTTGATGTTCGGCGCTTTGTAGCAGACGGACGGTATTTTTCGCATGAAAATGTGTGGGTACCATATACTTAAGCAGTTACAACGACCCCTATGGAGGAACGTATGATTAAAGAGCTCTGCCACGACGAGGCTATTCTGTCCCAGCGTTGCGAGGTCGCGACCGTCGAGGACGAGTCGGTGGCACAGGACCTGATCGATACCATCAAGTCGCTCGACGATGCCGGCTGCCTTGCCGCCAACCAGATCGGCGTCACCAAGAAGGTCTGCGTCTATCTGGACGACGCCGGCGAGCCCCATGTGCTGTACAACCCCCGTCTGGTGTTTGGCCTGGGTGCCAGCAAGATGGAGGAGAGCTGCCTGACGCACGAGGAGGTCACCAAGTCCACGCGCTATATCAAGTGCAAGGTTGCCTTTGACCAGATTGTCGACGGCAAGATGAAGGAGTGCCGCCGCGACTACGCGGGCTTTGAGGCACAAATGATCCAGCATATGATCGATCACTGTCTTGGAAAGTTGGTCTAAGGGGACCAAAGCACCGCACTTCGTCTCTTTTGGCCCGGGCATGACATTGTTGTCATGTCCGGGCTTTTGTGTTTAGCGCCTTTTTGTTTGGAGACAATGAAATTAGCAAGAACGTAAAGCTAGGAGGCGCTATGTGTACGAGTATTCGATTTACCGATAATTCTGGCCACATGTATCTGGGCCGCAACCTCGACTGGAGCTTTGACTACGGCCAACAGGTTCGCGTGATGCCGCGTGGGTTTCACATTCCGTATTCGTTTATCGACGACGCGACAGCGGCACACGCGGTGATCGGTATGTGCATCGATTACAAGAACTACCCTATGTTCTTCGATTGCGGCAACGATGCGGGCCTCGCCGTGGCGGGTCTCAATTTCCCTGGTTATGCCGAGTATGCCGATGACCCTGTCGACGGTAAGACCAATATCGCGGCCTATGAGTTTCCCCTGTGGGTGGCAGCGACGTTCTCGACGGTCGACGAGGTCGAGGCTGCGCTGCGCGATACGGTGATTGTTGCCAAATCTGCAGGAGAGGGGCTGGGCGTGTCGCTGCTCCATTGGATTATCGGCGACAGCCAGCGTAGTATCGTGGTCGAGATGATGGCTGACGGCCTGCATGTATACGACGATCCGGTCGACACCCTTGCCAATCAGCCGACCTTCCCGTGGCACATGGAAAACCTCCGCACCTATATCACCGCTACAAGCGATTTTCCGCAGACGGCGACATGGCGTGGCGCCGAGCTCAAGCCCTATGGCGCGGGTGCCGGCATGCGCGGTATTCCGGGTGACTGCTATTCGCCGAGCCGTTTTGTAAAGGCGGCGTACCTCAATGCCAATTACCCGCAAAAAGACAGCGAGACCGAAAACGTCGTCCGCATGTTCCGTTCACTCGAGGGCGTGGTGATGATCGAGGGAGCGTCCAGGATGGGCGATGGCAAGTTCGAGAAGACTATCTACACCGGATGCTTTAGCGCGCGCACGGGCAATTATTACTACGCGATGTATGATGATCCGTCGATTCGCTACGTGAGCCTGATGGATGCCGAGGGTGCGAGCCCCGATAAACTTGTGGTTCCCGAGCCGCGTCGTTCGTAGCCGTTAGCTTTGCTGCGATGCAAAGCGGCCCTGTGTCTCTCGTGAGGTGCAGGGCCGCTGTCGTTGATTTGTGACGTCGCTAGAAGTTGGCGTCGTTGAGTTGTTCACTCTCGAGGCCGTCGAGCTGTTGCTGTTCGGGCGTATCGGCGACGCTCTCGAGCAACTCGGTGGGATCGACGTTCATGTCCTTACCGGCTTCGTTGCCGTTGACCAGGTCGTCCGAGAAGATGTCGACTTCCATTTCCTCGGCCTCTTCGATCAGGATCTCGAGCGGCACCTGGGTGCGTACGAGCTTGACTGCCGGACGCATGCGGGCAAAGAGCGGTACGTACTCAATGATGATGGCCGAGTTCTCAAGACCATACCAACGTGCCGGGCTTCCGCAGGCGCGGCGGACGGCGTACTTGATGGCCATCACACGGTGGTCGTTGCGGTTGATGTCCGTTTCGGGGGCAAGCATCTTGCGCAGCATGCAAAAACGGAAGTCGCCCACGTTGCCGCGTGTCTCGTAGATAGAGTAGGTGTGATGCTGCGGCGGCAACTCACCCGATGCCATCAGGTCGCCGACGATCTGGCGCAGGTAGGCGTTGATGCGCTGGTTGACCTTAAAGCCCAGGTCCAAGCGCACGCGGAACAGGAAGTCTGTGCCAAAGGTCTCAACGGAATACTCATGCGTATAGGGCTCGTCGGTAACGTGCACGTTGATGAACCAATATGCCTTGGCGCGCTTGGGGTGCTTGTCCAGGATGGAATAAAGCACGTCGCGGTCGAGCGTGAGCGGGTCGGGGCTGTTGGTGAGAAATACCAGATTGTCGGCGAGCACGGGATAGGTCTCGTCGTTGCGCAGGCGGTTGAGCTGATCGATGTACTTGGAGACGGGCAGCAGGATCGTTTGCGTGCGCTCGATGGCGGTGCCGCGGCGCCACACATACATAAGGCCGAACAGCAACGCGGCCAGGAAGATCATGACGTAGCCGCCGTCAAAGAACATAGTGAGGCACGAGGCGAAGAAGCACAGCTCAATGGCACCAAAGAGCAGGGCGAAGACGCAGGCACCCAGCTTGTGCTTGAGGATGCCGGCGATATAGCTCGTCAGCAGTGTGGTGGTCATGAGCATGGTCACGGTGATGGCGAGGCCATAGGCGCTTTCCATGCGCTCAGAGTTTTGGAATAGCAGCACGATGAAGATGCAGCCGACCCACATGATGTTGTTGACGAGCGGAATATAGAGCTGGCCCTTGGTGTCGCTGGGGTAGTGGATGCGCAGATGCGGCATAAGGTTGAGACGCGTGGCCTCGGATACCAGCGAGAACGAGCCGGTGATGAGCGCCTGCGAGGCGATGATGGCCGCCACAGCCGAAAGCACGATGGCAAAGGGGCGCAGGGGCTCGGGAAGCATCATATAGAACGGGTTGACGATATCCATCGCGAGCATCTGGGGGTTGGAGTTGTTGGCGAGCAGCCAAGCGCCCTGGCCCAGATAGTTAAGGATGAGGGCCGCCTTAACAAACGGCCAGGATGCGTAGATGTTGGCCTTGCCCACGTGGCCCATGTCTGAATAGAGCGCCTCGGCGCCGGTCGTCGACAGGAAGACGAAGCCGAGCACCATGATGCCCGAGTGGTTGATGGGCGAGAACAGGAACATAATGCCGCGAATGGGGTTGAGCGCGCGCAAGATGGACAGGTTGCCGAGCATATTGAACAGGCCGGCGCCTGCCAGGAACAGGAACCACAGCGTCATGAGCGGGCCGAAGAGCTTGCCGATTGACGAGGTACCGGCGCGCTGCATGGCAAACAGACCGCAGATAATGATGATGGTGATGATGATCACATTGGTCTGACCGTCACCCAATAGTGCGTGGCCCCACTCGATGGTACGCAGGCCCTCAATGGCTGTGGTGACCGTGACCGCGGGGGTGAGGATGCCGTCGGCGAGCAGCGCCGCGCCGCCGATCATGGCGGGGAGAATCAGCCATGGTGCCACCTTGCGCACGAGACTGAACAGGGCGAAGATGCCGCCTTCGTTGTGGTTGTCGGCCTTCATGGCGATTACCACGTACTTGACCGTGGTCACGAGCGTCATGGTCCAGATGACGAGCGAAAGCGCGCCCAGGATCATGTCCTCGCTGACGGTACCGATGCCGCCGTTGTTGGCGACGATTGATTTCATGGTGTACATGGGGCTCGTGCCGATGTCGCCATAGACGACGCCGAGCGTTACGAGCAGCATGCCAGCGGAGAGGGGGATGGCTCCGTGCCCGCCTTGCCCGCGCTGGTCTTGGAGGTTTGCCTCCAGTTTGTTGTGTGCCACGAGGACTCCCTTAGACATCCGGTTATCTGTCTAGGACAAAAAACTTTATGCCGTCTTTATACATACAAGAGCAGTTTGGCACATCGGGTTATTTTAGACAATAATCCTCAGCTGGGGATTATTTATCTACGCAGGTAGCATTTCAAAGCAGGGGCTTTTAAGCACGTACTGTCTGGGCGATGCCAGCCTTGGCGTTTGCGCGTTTGCCGGCGAGTTCGCAAAAAATCGCGCCGCCGATGATAAGCGCGGCGCCCATCAGGCGGACCGGTGTTATGGCTTCACCCAAAAGGGCGGCCGAGAACACGACCGCCGAAAGCGGCTCGAGGTAGCCGACGACAGCGACGGTCTGGACGGGCAGCTTGGCGACGGCGCTAAAGTAGAGCAGGCAACCGATGCCGGTGTTGACGACGCCGAGCATAGCGACGGCGCGCCAATCAATACTGGCGGCGATACCGGCGGACAGGAATGAGGGAGCGCCCTGCGTGATGAGCGTGAGGACCAGTGCGGTCACAAAGGCGGCGCACACCTGGAGCGTGGAGTTCTCGAGGCCCTCGATGTGCGGCGCACCCTTGCTAGCGATGACCATCAATGCATAGCAGAAGGCCGAGGCGATTCCACAGACGATGCCCGCAATGGGCATATTGCCGCCTAGACCTTGCGCTGCAATGAGAAAAGCACCGCAGGCGACGGCGACAAAGCCGGCGATTTTGCCGCCGGTCAGCTTTTCGCCAAAGATGAGCGGGGAGAGCGCCATGACAATGATGGGGCCGCAGTAGTACAGCAGCGAGGATACGCCGACGCCGATCGTCTGGTAGGCGCGGAACAGAAAAATCCAGCTGGCGCCCAGCGCAGCTCCCGAGAGGAGGAGGGCCGCGGCTTCGCGGGGACGAGATGGCGCCTGCAACTTATGGTGTTGGGTAGTGGCGAGGATGGTTATAAGCGAGAGAGCTCCCAGAAAAGTGCGCAGCAGCACGATATCGGAGCTCGGCAGTGCGATAGCTGCGGCGATGATGCCGTTAGAGCCAAACAACAGTAATGCTGCTAAGTATGTAAACAGTCCGTTGTTCATGCGCTGACATCCCCTCTATATCCGAACATGTTCACTATGGGTGAACTGGCTTTAGAAGAAAAGCGAATATAATGCATGGAAAACATGACAAAAACTCATGCAAGGGTGGGGACGTGCCGTGGAGACCAATATCCAAAAGATGCAGGTGCTGCTGGAGACGGTGCGCGCCGGAAGCTTTACGCGTGCTGCCGAGCGCCTGAGCTATTCGCAGTCGGGCGTGAGCCGTATGGTGGCCGATCTTGAGGCCGACTGGGGTTTTAAGGTGCTCGACCGCAGTCGCGAGGGCGTGGCTCTTTCTGCCGACGGGCGGCAGGTCATGCCGGCTGTCGAGGCGCTCTGCGAGGAATTCACTCGCTTGCAGCGACGGGTGGATGAGATGTGTGGACTCATGCGCGGCAAAATCTGCATCGGTACGTTTTCGAGTGTGGCGACCCACGTGCTGCCGCCGGTGATTGCGCGCTTTCGCGCCGATCATCCGGACGTCGATTATGAGTTGCTGATGGGCGATTACTCAGAGATTGAACAATGGGTGGCGGAAGGTCGCTGCGACCTGGGCTTTATTCCGCGCGAGCCACGCGGCGCCGGCATGGCGTCGCGACCGTTGGTGCAAGACGAGCTGATGGCCGTGGTGCCAGCGGACTCCTCGCTTGCCACCGCGGAGGTCGTTTCCCTTGCCGATTTGGCCAACGAGCAGTTTATCCTGCTGGAACGCGGTAGCGACGACGAGATTACGCCGCTGTTTCGCCGCGCGGGCCTGGCGGTGCGCTCTAAGCTGTCGACCTGGGATGACTATGCGATTATGGCTATGGTCGAGGACGGCCTGGGCGTTAGCATTCTTCCCGCGCTCATCTTGCGTCGCTGTCAGTTCGATGTTGCCGTGCGACCACTCGAGGGACATCCCCATCGGCAGATCAATGCGATATATCGCACGGCTGACGTTTCTCTTGCCGCTGCTCGATTCCTTGAATACCTCTAAACGTGTGCACGTCATTGTCCGCTTTGGGCAAATCTCGGAGTCTGGTGCATTTTCTTATGAAATTGAACTTTCGAATGAGGTGCCGCGTTATACTGCTGCCTAAATTGAACCTTGGTTCAATTCGTATTCTATAAATTGAACTTTGCCAGCAAGGAGGTTCTAGTGGCCCAAGAGACGTTTAGCGATCGCCTGCGACAGACTATGTCCGATCGCGACGTTCGCCAGTCGGACGTGATCCGCGCATCGGAGATGCTCGGCAAAAAACTCGGCAAGAGTCAGATGAGCCAATATGTGAGCGGCAAGACGATCCCGCGGCGCGATGTGGCTGAGCTGCTCGCCCGTATTTTGGAGGTCGATGTTACCTGGCTGCTTGCCGGCGACGCCGATCAAGGCGAGGCATCATCACCCCGCAACGATTCCAAGCCCGAACCCCATCCCTCAGCTCAAATTGCAAGGAGCACCACCATGCGTACTTTTTCTAAATCCACCAAGCTCGATAACGTCCTGTATGACGTGCGCGGTCCCGTCGTCGACGAGGCTGCCCGTATGGAGGACGAGGGCGAGCGCATCCTCAAGCTCAATATCGGCAACCCGGCGCCCTTCGGTTTCCGCACGCCCGACGAGGTCATCAAGGACATGCGCCAGCAGCTGCCCGACTGCGAAGGCTATTCCAACTCGCGCGGCTTGTTCTCCGCGCGCAAGGCGATCATGCAGTATTCGCAGATCAAGGGCCTGCCCAACGTTCAGATGGAGCATATCTACACGGGCAACGGCGTGTCCGAGCTCATTCAGCTTTCGATGAACGCGCTGCTCGACAATGGCGACGAGATTCTGATCCCCAGCCCTGACTATCCGCTCTGGACGGCGTGCGCAACCCTTGCCGGCGGTCATCCCGTACATTATTTGTGTGATGAGCAGGCGGATTGGTATCCCGACCTGGAGGATATGGAGTCCAAGATCACGAGCGCGACCAAAGCCCTCGTCATCATCAACCCTAACAACCCCACGGGTTCCGTCTATCCGCGTGAGGTGCTCGAGGGCATCGTTGAGGTTGCGCGCAGGCACCAGCTCATGATTTTTGCAGACGAGATTTACGACCGCCTGTGCATGGACGGCTATGAGCACGTCTCGATTGCCTCGCTCGCTCCCGATCTGCCCTGTGTCACCTTTAGCGGCCTTTCCAAGTCGCACATGATTGCGGGCTATCGTATTGGCTGGATGGTGCTTTCGGGCAACCAGCGCTGCATGAGCGACTTCATCATGGGTATCAACATGCTCTCCAACATGCGCCTGTGCTCCAACGTGCCGGCTCAGTCGATCGTTCAGACGGCACTCGGTGGTCATCAGTCCGTTAACGACTACATCCGTCCTGGCGGCCGTGTCTACGAGCAGCGCAACTTTGTGTATGAGGCGCTCAACAAGATTGACGGCATCTCGGTGGTTAAGCCGCGCGCGGCGTTCTACATCTTCCCCAAGATGGATGTTAAAAAGTTCAACATCACCGATGACGAGCAGTTTGCCCTCGACCTGCTGCACGAGAAGAAGATTCTGATCACGCGCGGCGGCGGCTTTAACTGGGCAGAGCCCGATCACTTCCGCATCGTGTACCTGCCGCGCATGGAAGTGCTCAAAGAGTCGCTCGAAGACCTCGCCGACTTCTTTGATCATTACCGTCAATCATAACGACAGAGATAGTCTGTCATTTAACGGGCGGCCCGTAACAGATTCGGGTCGCCCGTTTTCTGTTAAAGCTCGCGTTGTCGGCGTCTCGATCGTTTGGGCGAGTGGGAATCGCGTGTGAACGGAAAACTGTATTCCAAAATGGAATACAGTGTGCTTCAACTGGAATTGATGTCCGTGTGTCCGCTTTTTTAGAATGTTCTCGACAAGATGAAAGGCGGTCCCCACCAATGATTATCGATGCAAATTCCTACTGGTTTGACGAGCGCATCTTCCATGACGAGACGCTCTGTGAACAGTTTTTGGCCGAGGTGCCCCGCGCTTACGAAACCGAGGGCTACCTGACCGTAAGCCCCACGGGCAAGCGACAGATTGTGATCGAAAAGCCCGCTGGCTTTCCGGGCCTCAACTATATCGAGGGAGACTACACCCTTGAGAAGCGTCTGGCAGATATGGACGAGGCGGGGGTCGATAAAGCGATTCTCAAACTCCCCGGCTGCCATGAGTGGATGTCGCTCGAGATGTGCCGGCGCTTCAACGACGGTATGGCTGCTGACGCGAAGGCGTCAAGTGGCCGTCTGATTCCGCTTGTCGCCGTGCCGCCCTTTGGCACCAAAGCGAATTTGGAGGAGCTCGACCGCAGGCTCGACGATGGTTTTGCGGGTGTGCAGCTCTGCGCTCACTACGGCAAGCGCTATCTCGACGACCAGGTCTTCTCGAGCTTTTTCGAGCACCTGAACGAACGCCATGTCACCGTTTACGTGCACCATGTTCCCGTGCCGGTCGAGAACGAATCGCTTCTCACGTACGACAACCTTCGCCGCTCTTATGGCCGCTGCGTCGACCAAACTACGGCGATCGGCCGAGAGATCTTTGGCGATTTCTTTGAACGCTACCCCAATATCAAGATGGTCCACTCCATGCTCGGCGGCGCATACTTTGCGTTTAAGGAGATGCTGCTGCCTCATGGTCCCAAGCGCCCTGATGCTTCTGGCCGTTTTCAGGTCGATACCGAGACCGTTTCCAGGCGCCTCGAGAACAACATCTATTTCGACATGTCCCATGCTCAGCCTTGGGGCAAGACACTCCTTGCCTGCGCGGTTGACGTGCTGGGTGCAGACCATATTGTTTTTGGCACGAGCTATCCCGTTAAACGCGAGTGGCTCACCGAGGGTGTCGCCTGCGTTCGCGCTGCAAATCTGAGCGATACAGACAGCGACCTTGTGCTTGGCGGTACGGCGCAGCAACTGTACGGTGTCGAGTGAGCGGCAATCAGAGGGGAGTATCTGCCATGGACGAAGGAGAGATGAGGGCTGGGGCCGCTCGTGTGGCCATCGATCTTGGGGACGTGTTGCCGTTCGACGGTTTCGACGAACTCCGTCATGAGGTCTTCGCCCGTGCCCTTATCATCGAGGGGACGGGGCGACGCGCCTGCGTCCTTTCGCTTGAGGTCACCTCGATCGCTCCGGCTCTACTCGCCGATCTGCGTGAGATTGTTGAGGATGCCGCCAATTGCAGCGGTGCTTATTCTTGGGTGGTTCCTACCCACACGTTTTCCATGCCTCACGTCCGCACTCCCGGGCATCTTGCCGACGATGCTACCCGCAATCGCAACGAGCGCTATCGCGCAGCACTCGTCGCTGCCGCCCGCACGGCTGTCGAGCGCGCTGTTGCGGGCATTCGCTCCGTCACTCTCGCCACTGTGGAGGGCGAATGCCCCGTGAACGTTAATCGCGACATCGAGACGCCTGCCGGCTGGTGGTTGGGCTCGAATCCCAGGGGGTTTGCCGACCACACGATGCCCGTACTCGCCATAAGGGATGCCGGGGGCGAGTATGTTGCCGTGCTCGCGACGGCGGACGTTCAGTCCTCCGTGCTCGACGGGTCGCGCGACTCCGAGGGGAGGCGCATGGCGAGCGGAGACCTCTTTGGTTTTGCCGCCATGTCACTCGAGCGCGAGCTGGGCGGCGTTGCCCTGTTGCTGCCAGGCGCCGCGGGCGACCAAAGTCCGGCGGAGCGCGCCATGAACGTCATGTTCGATGCGGCCGGCGTTAAGCAGACGGTCGATGCCCATGAGGACGGATACCGCATGCTGCACCAGCAGGGGCAGGCCTTGGGCGATGCTTTAATCGAGACCGCTCGCATGGCGCGTGAGGATGACGCTACCGGCATCGATGCCCGCACGGTCGACGTTCTCCTGCCCGCTCAGACACGCGCCGATTTTCACTCTTTGGCTCCGCACCGAACGTATGAGTTTCATGCCGCTGGCGAGCAGCGCACGAGGGTCTATCTGCTCCGACTGGGAAACGTCGAGCTTGTCGGCGTACAACCCGAGGTCTCGAGTGCATTCGGCGCCACTGTGCGCGCCGCTCGGTCCGGCTCTGTGTTCTTTGCCACGCTCGTCAACGGCGGACAGAAGTACCTACCGGCTCCCGACGCGTACGAAAAGATCACCTATGAGGCCATGAACTCCGGTTTTGCCGCCGGATCCCATGAGCGCCTCGTCGAAATCATCATTGCCGCCTTGAATGCGGCGTGACACAGAAGGAGAACGTGCATGAACATTGGACACGCGCGCCGCAAAATCACCCCACAGGGCGACATCTACCTGATTGGCTACCGCAATCTTCCCAACCGTCTTGAACCTGCGACGGGCGTCCATGACGACGTCTTCGCCAACGCCATTCTCTTCCAGCAAGGCGAACGTGAAGTGTTTCTCTTTAATGCCGATGTCCTCGAGTTCGAGGAAAGCATGGCCGAGGAAGTCAAGACAATGCTCGCCGAGCGCTACGGCATTGACCGTGATTGCGTCCTGCTCTCGGCGACGCACGACCATACTTCAATCGTCGCTTACCACCGCAGCTGGTGGACGGGAAAGTTCGACGAGAACTACTACCGCTGGTTCCTCGATACCATTTGCCAATGCTTTGAGGAGTGCCGCGCCAACGCACAGCCCGCGATTTGTCGCTTGGGCAAGCGGGTCATCACCGGTTTCTACGACAACCGCATCATCCCAGGTGAACTCGCCGACAATGAGGTCATTGTCGTATCGTTCTTCGATACCGAAGGCAAGCCATTTGCGGGCTTTGTGAACTGGGCGGTGCATTCCGCTTGCGTCGGACCCGACTGCACGGAGCTCACGAGCGAACTCGCCGGTCTCACCGGCAAAAAGCTCGCTCAGAGTCTTGGTTACTATCCGGCCATGGTCGTCGGTGCTGCTGGCGACTGTAGCGACCGCAATTTTCGCCAGGGACGCGGCATTCCCGAGGTCGAGCGCGTTTCGACCGGTCTTGCCGAGGCGATTTCCCAGATCAAGCTCGATCGCGAGGTCGTTCTCGACCGCATCGAGCCTCAGACGTTCTATCACACCGTTGCCCATGACGACTTTTCGCTCACGCTTAAGTGTGCCGTCATCAGTTTGGGCGGCCTGCATCTCTTTGTGTTCCCGAGTGAGCTCGGCAGCGACTTGGGTATTCGCATGAAGCGCGAATGCCCGGTCGAGGGAATAGTTTGCGGTTACACCAACGGCTATTTCGAGTATTTCCTTCCGGCACGCGAGTACGGCCTCTCCTTTGAGACCGAGCGTACTCAGATTCCCCAGGGCGAACCGGAACGTCTGTGTGACAAGTTCTGCCAGACGACGAGACTTCTCGGCGCAGCAGATTCGCGTTTGTAGACCTGATTGCGTGACATGGGCCAATGAGGCTCGCCGCCATGTGATCGGCATCTTCCATCTTCTCTGCCGTTTCGCATCCCGGGCGTACGTGCGTCCGCGGATTTCAAAGGGGGAAGTGGGTTCCTTGCCCTCCCACGTCGACTACGGAGGCATGAAATCGATGCTATACCCCGCTCAGAAAAAGGAGAATTCCATGAAATACCAGAAGCTTTGCGATGAAATCATCACAAAGGTCGGTGGTCGAGACAATGTGTTAGACGTGAGCCACTGCATTACGCGTCTCCGCTTCCACCTCAAGGATGAATCGCTCGCCCAGACCAATGAGCTTAAGGCGACGAAGGGCGTCGTTGACGTCATCCAGGCCGGCGGACAGTATCAGGTCGTGATTGGTGCCACTGTCGAGGCCGTCTACAACGACCTTGTTCAGATTGGCGGGTTCGACTCCAAACCCGCACTCGATATCGATGAAGGCGACGACGTCAAAAAGGGCGATCCATTCTCGCGTCTGCTGGCCATCATCTCCGAGATTCTGCAACCGGTTCTTGGCGTGCTTATGGCCGGTGGCTTTATCAAGTCGATGCTCGCGCTCTGCACGGTTGCCGGTTGGCTTGCCAAGGACAGCGATACGTATGTGACGCTCTCGGCAATCGGAGATTCGGTCTTCTATTACTTTCCGCTAATCATTGGCTGGACGTCGGCCAAGAAGTTCGGACTTAAGCCCGTTATGGGAATGGCGCTCGGCGGTATCCTCGTCTATCCGACGCTCGTTGCCCTTATGGGCGGAGATCCGCTCTACACGCTCGGCGCCGGTACGGTCTTCGAGTCCAATGTCTACGGTGATATTTTTGGCATCCCGCTGATCATGCAGAATTACTCATCGACGATTCTGCCTGCGATCTTTATCGTCTGGATTGCCTCCAAGGTGCACAAGGCCCTTTCTAACGCGCTGCCCGCGCTTGTGAGCTCGTTCTTCTCCAACATCCTGACGCTCCTCATTTGCGGCATCCTTGGCCTGCTTGTGGTCGGTCCGGTCATGACGGTCCTCTCCAACATCGTTGCCCAGATCATTCTGATGCTCATCAACTTCCAACCCGCCATCGCCGGCTTCGTCATCGGCACGTTCTGGAGCCTGCTCGTCATGTTCGGCCTGCACTGGGGCATCATCCCGCTGTGGTTCCTCGATGTCGCAACCTACGGCTATGACCTCATTAACCCGCTCGTGTATGCAGGCGGTTGTGCCATCGCCGGCGCTGTGCTTGGCATGATCATCCGAACCAAGGACTCCGAGGAAAATGCTGCCGTCAACATTCCCGCCCTTGTCTCTTCGATTTTCGGTGTCAACGAGCCTGCGCTTTACGCCATCTTGCTGCCGCGTAAGCGCCTTATGTGGGCAACCTTTATTTCCGCTGGTGTAGGCGGCGCCATTGCCGGCCTCATGGGTGCCAAGCTCTATGCCTTCGGCGCCTCCGGCCCGCTCGGTTTCCCGAGCTTTATTAACCCTGCCGGCATCGACACGGGCTTTATCGGCCTTGTCATCTCCGGTGTGGTCGCTTTCGTTCTGGCTCTTGTCGCCGCTATGGCGATCGGTACCAAGAAGGACGAGGGCGGTAAGGCACTCAACATCTCGGTGGACTAGTCTTTCTGCGCACTTTAACTAAATATGCCTCGGACGGCGACGTGCCGCCCGAGGCATATTTGTATTATGTGCCGTTGTCAGCGTGTTTGCGGACACAGGGCTGCGGTTGTGGAGCAGCGGGGATTATGACGGTCGTGCCGCGGTGGAAGATGTACGGTCGCCCTGCAGGAGCTGACGGTAGGGGAGGAAGCCGATGAACGAGACGACCGCCTGCGAGTGCGCGGCGTTCCGCTTGAGGTAGAGCCTGACCTCGGAGGTCGTCGCGGGCTCAAGCGGCACCAGGGCTACCTTTCCGCTGGCAAGCGATTCCGCCGGCTTGCGCATGAGGAATGAGACGCCGGCGCCGCGCGCGACAAGGGAGATGATGTTCTCGGCTCGTTTGCCGGTGAACGTAACACGTGGGCCAAATTCAGCTTCGCGACAAAGGGAAAGGACGAGCTCGCTTACGAACGAGCCTTGGGGAAGCATGAGGAAATTCTCGTCGATAAGGTCGTCTATCTCAACGGCGTCACGTTCGGCGAGCGGATGGTCGAGCGGAAGGACGGCCACGAGCCGGTCGGTCGTAAAGGGAATCTTTTTGAACTCCGGCTCGATGGCGCCGCCGTCACGGATGAAGGCCAGGTCAATGTCCTCGTGCAGGAGCATGCGCTTGAGTGTGTCGCCCTCGCCCTCGATGAGCTCGACAGAATATGAGGGGTTCGCCTGCTGAAAATCGATGACGGCGTCCGTGATCCCATAAGGGGCCATAATGGGGATAGAACCGACGGTGAGGTGCTCGAGCGGCTCACCTGCGCCTATTTGAATGGCGGCAAGATAGCGGTGCTGAAGCGTCGCAATTTTTTGCGCATAGGGGAGGAGCGCTTCACCTTGCGCGGTGAGTGTTACGTGGCGCTGGCTTCGATCGATGAGCTTGCAGCCGAGTTCGTGCTCCATTGCCATGATGTGCTTGGAGAGGGTTGATTGCGACATGAAAAGCAGTTCCGCCGCATCAAGAAACGTGCGTGACTGCGCTAAGATGGCGAATTCGCCAAAGCGGCTGATATCCATAGGGAGGCCTCCGGTACCCTCATTTTGGCAGGTGGCCTAAACCACGACGCCATTGCAGTGGTCGATTTCGTGCTGGATGATCTCGGCGGTGTAGCCCGAGAAGTTTTTGATGCGGTGGACGAAGTTCTCGTCCAAATACTCCACCTTAATGCGGCGATAGCGGGTACAGGGACGCTCGCCGATCAGCGAGAGGCATCCTTCGCTCGTCTGATAGGCATTGACCTGCTCAAGAATTTGCGGGTTGTACATCAGGAGTGTCCTGTTGCCGTCCTTTACGCAGATGATGCGTTTGCGCACGCCGATCATGTTGGCGGCGAGGCCCACGCACTCGTGCTCATGCTCGTGGAGCGTATCCAGGAGGTCCTGCCCGGTCGCGGCATCGTCGGGTCCCGCGTCTTCGGAAGGCAGGCGCAAAAAGAACTCGGATTTCATGATGGGCTTAATCATGGCGGGCTCCTCATGTCTTATGCTTTCGTGGACTTTTAATAATAGCGCGGAAGGAAAGCTGCGCGTCCGCGTTACAATTTTTCGATGTTGGACCATGTTGCCAGACTCGTCGTGTACGGCGTCTGGCGTAAGTCTAGGGCTCATTTTTCGCCCTGGACTGTTCCTCTGGGGCGATGCGACTGTCGTTTCAAGAGGAAGGAAATGCATGGGGACCAAATCCCAAAAGCAAACTCAATCACCGTCGACAACCTCGGCAATTCTCGTCGTAATGTATGTTGCAGCTTTTGTTGCTGCGTTTAACGAGAACATCATTAACGTGGCGTTGCACGACATTATGGCGGCCTTTTCGGTGAGTGCCACCACGGCGCAGTGGCTCGTTTCGGGCTACATGATCGTGACGTCGATCTTTACGGCCATCATGGCCTTTCTGTCCGGCCATTTCTCGACGCGCAAGCTGCTGTTTTTCGCATGCGGATGCATGGTCGCCGGCGAAGTCCTGTGCCTGGTCGCTCCGTCGTTTAGCGTTTTGCTGCCAAGCCGTATCCTGCAGGCTGCGGGATCGGGCATCTTGTTTCCGCTCATGATGAACGTGGTACTGTCTTGCGCCCCGCGCGAGAAGCTCGGTTTGTATCTGAGCCTGGGCGGTGCCTGCATTACGCTGGGGCCGGCGTTTGGGCCCGTGATCAGCGGTCTTATGTGCACGTTGTTTGGCTGGAGGACGGTATTCGTAGTGCCGCTGGTGGGCGGCATTGTGGTCGCTGCGGCGGGCGTAAAGCTTGTTCAGAATGTCGGAGAGCGTTCGAACGCCACGCTTGATATTCTGTCGGTTGTTTTGCTCGCTGCCGGTATTACGGCATTTGTGTATTCCGTAGGCGAGTTCTCGACCAATCTGATTGCCGGCATCGCGACGCTCTTCGCCGCCATTGTGCTGCTCGGCCTGTTTGCGGCCCGCCAGCTCAAGCTCGAGCATCCGGTGCTTAACGTGCGTCCCATGGCGAGCGTTCGTTTTTGGCCTGCGTGCCTGCTTGTGGTGGTGTCGATGATGACGACGTTCTCGATGAGCGTTTTGTTGCCGCTCTATTTTGAGGGCGCATACGGCATGACCGCCCTTGTTGCGGGCTTGCTCATTTTGCCGGCGATTGCCTGCAATGCCGTGACCTCGATTGTGGGCGGACGCGTGATGGACGCCCGTGGCGCATGGCCGCTGCTGCCGGTCGGCTTTGCCCTGATCGCCGTGGGGCAGACTGTCATCTCGATGACGGCCGCAAGCATGAACATCGGCGTCGTCGTGGCGCTGACCGTTGTGGTGTATGCCGGAGTCGGTTTGGTGCTGAGCCCCTCGCAAACGGCCGGCTTGGAGACGCTGCCTGTCGCCGAGCATCCTCACGGAACGGCATTGCTCAACACGTGGAACATGATTGCCGCATCGTTTGGCCCGTCGCTGTTTATCGGCCTGCTCTCGAGTTCTGCGGCGACTGCCGGCGCCGCTGGCGTTGCGACCGACGTTGCCCAGGCGATTGGATTTGCGGCAGCCGTGCGTGTGGCGGCTGTAATTGCCGTGGTCGGATTTGTGGTATCGGTTGTGTACGCTCGCCGCGAGTCGCACATGTCGCATTAATGTGTGCACATAGATTCTGCAGCTAGATTAGCGGGCGACACCATAAACTAATGGACGTTTTGCCGAGAGGCATGAATGTTTAAAGCGCAAAGAGTGCGCGACGGGCCCCGCGAATGGGGCGATGATGCCCGAGAGGGCCAAGAAGGAGTCTCATGTCTGAGAACGAAGAGATCATGAACGAGACCGAGAACGAGACCATGGCTGCCGAGGTTGAGGCAGTCGAGACCGTGGAGACCGAAGCTGCCGAGGTTGAGGCTGCTGACGAGGTTTCCGCCGAGGAGGAGGCCGAGGTTGTCGAGGCCGCCGTTGATTACGATGACGAAGAGCTGATGGACAAGATGCAGAAGGCCGCCCGCCTGCTGCGTAGCCGTCGCTTTGCTATTTCCAAGGAGGAGGAGGCCAAGGCCGAGCGCATGGCGAACATCGAGCGCGCCATCAAGCTTCTTGACCTCAAGCCCAAGATGGAGCAGAAGGAAATGTCCGACCTGCTGGGCATGCGCCTTCGTGAGCTCGATGGCCTGATGGCCGAGGCCGAGGCTGCCGATCTGGTCGGCCGCATCGACGACGCCGAGGGCGATATGCGCAAGATCGTTGTCTTCGCTGCCGAGGATGCCGCTGAGGGCCTGGTTGAGCTTGCCAACAAGAAGGAGAAGCTCCTGCCCGAGCTTTCTTATGAGGAGGCCACCGAGCTGATGGCCGCTCTCGATAAGGTTATCGCTCCGCTCGTCGCCATGGGCCTGGACGAGGACCGCGGTCCTCGCGGCGGCCGTGACGACCGTGGCGGCCGTGGCGGCGACCGTGGCGGTCGCGGCGGCTTTGGCGATCGCGGTGGCCGTGGCGGTGACCGTGGCGGTCGCGGTGGCGATCGCGGTGGCCGTGGCGGCTTTGGTGACCGTGGCGGCGACCGTGGCGGTCGCGGCGGCTTTGGCGGCAACCGTGGTGGCTATGGCGATCGCGGTGGCAACCGTGGCGGCTTCGGCGGCAACCGTGGTAACGACCGTGGCGGTCGCGGTGGCGACCGTGGCGGCCGCAACGGTGGCGGCTTCCGCGGCAATCGCTTCTAGGGGTTACGCGGTTCTACGAACCGCGTAACTAGTTGACGCTGCAAACCCGTCAGAGCGGCAATCTGCCTTTCAGCTTCGGCGGCATGACCAGAAGGTCAATGCCGCCTCGTTTCAAGGCACCTTGCTCG
>CALBOJ010000060.1 GCA_937896835.1 uncultured Collinsella sp. | reverse complement strand
CGTTGTAGATTTCGTCGGCGGTGGGATGGTTATAGCTTTGGCGCACGGCGTCAAGAACCAGCTTTCGCTGCCTGGTATTCCTTCTTTGCACCGCCATGCGCCTCGCCTCTTTTCTATCAACGGTCGTAGGTAAATGATACCGTATTTAGCACACAATACTAATAACGAGGCGTGAAACCGTCCTCATTGGCAAGTGGGGCTCGGGCCTGGGCGTCTACGAGGCGAAAACGCGTCCCCATGCGCTCGTAGGAGGCATGAAGCGCCTCGAGATGAGATAGGATATTTGCCGGAGCTCCCTGTATCTCCATCTCGACTGAGCCGTCTTCCATGTTACGCACCCAGCCGGTGAGCGCGCGTGCCTGCGCGAGGTTGGTGTTGGTAAAGCGAAAGCCAACGCCTTGGACTTGCCCCGCCCAGCGCAGGAAATAGCGCAGGGGAGTGTCTTGAGTGGCCTCGTCGCTTGCGAGCACGGTAAGCCTGCGGCGCAGCTCGAGCTCGACGTTTGATGGTTTTTGAGGCTCTCGACTGCCGCCGGTGACGCTGGAGAAGAACGTATCGAAGAAGCCCATCGCTATGCCTGCTTGCCTGCGTCAGCCGGGAAGGTTATGCCGGCCTGCTGGCGCACGGCATCCATGATGCGCAGTGAGACGAGCGTGACATCGCGGTAGTGGCCAAGCTCGTGGCGTCCCGCCGGGGTCTCCCAAATCTCTTCCTTAACGTTATCGATGCCGCCGATGGCGGTGATAAAGTCTGTGAGTTCGTATTCCATAGTGTTGCTCGATTTGGGCAGGTCGAGCACGCGGCCGTTGTCGCCCTGTTCGCGCGGTGCCTCGGTCGCCGAGCCGCGTACGACGTCGCCGCGATAGTCGATGCGGACGTTGCGGGGCGTGGACAGATGGTCGATCTGGATAGTGCCACGCTCGCCTTCGATCTGCGAGGGCAGTAGGTCATTCGTAATTTTGGAGTGCGCGAGCTCGACGGAGATACGGCCACCGCCGTAACTGGCGAGGATGGATCCGCAGCCGTCGATGGGGCCGTGCGTGAGCTGTCGCGTGGTGGGGTCGAGCAGGGTGGCCATGCTCGTAAGGCCGGAGGGCATGCCGAAAATCTCGACCATGGGCTCGACGGTGTAGACGCCAATGTCCATGAGGGAACCCGATGCCATATTGCAGTCGAAGATATTGGTGGCGCGCCCCGCGAGAACCTCGTTGTAGCGCGAAGAATACTTGCCAAAGCGCAACGATGCACGACGAATGGGTGCAATCTCGCCCAGGGCGTCCTCGATGGCGTGGAAGGCGGGGTCATGGAGCGGGCGCATGGCCTCGAGGGCTACGACGCCCGCCGCCTCGGCTGCGCGAAAGACCTCGAACGCCTGCGCCTCGGTGGCACAAAAAGGCTTTTCGACGATAACGTGCTTGCCGCCGGCGATACAGGCGAGCGCCTGCTCGTAGTGGAGCGCATTGGGGCTGCCGATGTAGACGGCGTCGACGTCGTCGGCGGACGCAAGCTCGTCAAGTGCGGTGAAGTTACGCTCGCCGCCATGCTTAGTGGTGAAGGCGGCGCCGCGATCTGCATCGCGCGAGAGCGTGCCCACAAACGCGGCTTGGTCATTGGCGTTGACGACTTGGATAAAGTCGTCGGTAATCATGGATGTGCCGATGGTCGCTATACGCAGCATGTATCCCCCTCGTGCCGTTCGGTTTACAGGATGAGTGTAGCGCGAGGGGGCAGGAAATAGCGTGCGAAAACGCCGTTACAGGTCGCTCTCGCTAAAGCCGGTGTCGATATCGAGGTTGGCTCCGTCGGCCGCGGTGGTGGCGAGCTCGTCGCAGCGCTCATTGAGCTCGTGGCCGGCATGCCCCTTAACCCAGATGAACTCCACTTTGTGCTTGCTCTTTGCGGCAAGCAGGCGTTCCCACAGGTCGCGGTTCTTGACGGGCTGCTTGTTGGCGGTTTTCCATCCGCGCTTTTTCCAGCCGTCGATCCAGTGCTTGTTAAAGGCGTTGACGACGTACTGCGAATCGGAATGGACTTCGACCTCGCAGGGGCGGTTGAGCGCCTCGAGCGCCACGATAACGGCCATGAGCTCCATGCGGTTGTTGGTGGTCTTGGCGTAACCGCGCGAAAGCTCGGAGGTAAAGGTCTTGCCGGCGGGGTTGGTGTATTTGAGCACGGCGCCGTAGCCGCCGCGTCCCGGATTTGATCGGGCCGAGCCGTCGGTATAGATGATGACCTTCACGGGCTTCCTTTCGTTGGGCGCGTTTCGTGTGAGTGACCATTGTAGCGCCATGCCCGCCGGGGGCTAGCAATCTACGATTTCTACCCCGTCTTCCGACAGTTAGTTGGCATGGATGATGCGGTTGAGTTCGTCGAGGTATTGCTGCAAGAGGGGAGAGGGCTTGCGCTCGTCGTGCATGATATAGCCTACGCGCATCGTTGGGGCGTCTGCTAACGGGATCGATGCCATACCCCATTGCATTTCATTGGAGAGGACACCGGTCGACAGGGTGTAACCGTTCGACGTGATAAGTAAGTTAGTAAGTGTTCCGCGGTCCGAGATTCGTATGTTGCGGTCGCAAGGGATATAGCTAAAGGGTTCCTCGGCGTAATAGAAGGAGTTTGAGGTTCCCTGCTCAAAGCTGTAGCGCGTATAGGGCGTGAGGTCGGCAAGGGAGAGCTGGGGGCGACGTGCGAGCGGGTGGCGCTCGCTTACGAAGACGTGGACCGTCGCGTCGAATAGGGGATGGAAGCTTGCGCGGGCATCGGCGAAGGCCTTCTGCAGAACGCGGGCGTTAAAGTCATCCAGATACAGAATGCCGATATCGCTGCGAAACGCACGGACGTCATCGATGATCTGCGATGTGGTGGTCTCGCGCATGATGAACTCGAACTTGCTGTCGCGGCAGCGCTCGACCACGTTGACAAAGGCCTCGACCGAAAAGGCGTAGTGCTGGGCGGAAATGGCGAGGCGGGCTTGCGGGGTGCCGCCGTCCTCGTAGCGTGCCTCGAGCATGTCGGCCTGCTCTACGACCTGGCGCGCATAGCCCAAAAGCTCGGTGCCGTCGTTGGTGAGCGTGACGCCGCGGCTGGAGCGCGTAAAGATCTCCAGATGGAGTTCCTGTTCCAGGCTTTTGACGGCGTTTGAGATGTTGGACTGAGCGGTATAGAGGCGCTGAGCTGCGGCGTTGATTGAGCCGGACTCTGCCACGGTGATCAGAAAACGAAGCTGCTGAAGGGTCATCGACGCCATCCTTTCGATAGTTATCTATAAAACAGATAACAAGTTAGCGCTTTTAAGTGATTGACCGAGGGAGACAATGCCCGTACTATTCAAAACACACAAAGGCGGTAGGTTATTAAGCCGACCACGGAATCGGGACGCGAAAGGAGGCCCGCATATGAATTGCTTACCAAGACGAATGCCGGGCTCCTGTTTGCGCCCGTCGGCGTGATCAGGAGACAGCGACTTACTTCTCTCTTTTTACTTACTTTCGTTCGATCAAGGAGATCATCATGAGCCAGTTCATCAACAACCCCGAGCACACCTTTGGTTTCGATACCCTGCAGCTGCACGTTGGCCAGGAGAGCGCCGATCCCGCTTCCGACTCCCGTGCCGTGCCGATCTACCAGACCACGAGCTATGTGTTCCGCAACTCCCAGCACGCCGCCGACCGCTTTGGTCTTGCCGACGCCGGTAACATCTACGGCCGTCTGACCAACTCCACCCAGGGCGTCTTCGAGGACCGTATCGCCGCGCTCGAGGGCGGCGTGGCAGGTCTTGCCGTCGCCTCCGGCGCTGCTGCCATCACCTATACCCTGCAGGCTCTTGCCCAGGCTGGTGACCACGTGGTGGCTCAGAAGACCATCTACGGTGGCTCCTACAACCTGCTGGAGCATACGCTCTCCCAGTTTGGCGTCGAGACCACGTTTGTCGATGCCCATAACCTGGAAGAGGTTGAGGTTGCCATCAAGGACAGCACCACGGTCATCTATCTCGAGACGCTCGGCAACCCCAACTCCGACATCCCCAACATCGACGCCATCTCCGAGATTGCCAAGAAGCACGGTCTGCCGGTTGTCGTCGACAACACCTTCGGCACCCCGTATCTGTTCCGTCCGCTGGAGCACGGCGCCAACATCGTCGTCCACTCCGCAACCAAGTTCATCGGAGGCCACGGTACCTCGCTGGGCGGTGTGATCGTCGACGGCGGTAACTTCGATTGGAAGGCGAGTGGCAAGTACGCCCAGATCGCTGAGCCCAACCCCTCCTACCATGGTGTTTCGTTTGCCGAGGCTGCCGGTCCCGCCGCCTTCGCAACCTATGTCCGCGCTATCCTGCTGCGTGACGAGGGCGCCTGCATCAGCCCGTTCAACGCCTGGGTCCTGCTCCAGGGCACCGAGACTCTGTCGCTGCGCGTCGACCGTCATGTCGAGAACACCAAGAAGGTCGTTGAGTTCCTGGCTGGCGACAGCCACGTCGCCAAGGTGAATCACCCGAGCCTGCCTGAGCACCCCGATCACGAGCTCTATCAGAAGTACTTCCCCCGTGGCGGTGCTTCGATCTTTACCTTTGAGATTAAGGGTGGCCAGGAGGCTGCATGGAAGTTCATCGATCATCTGCAGGTGTTCTCGCTGCTCGCCAACGTGGCCGACGTCAAGTCGCTCGTCGTGCACCCGGCTACCACCACGCACTCCCAGCTCTCTGCCGAGGAGCTCGCCGAGCAGAACATCACGCCCTCCACGATCCGTCTTTCCATCGGTACCGAGAACGCCGAGGATATCATTTGGGATCTGAAGCAGGCCTTTGCCGCGCTGGACGAGTAAGGCGACTTGTGCAAGGACCCCTTGCGACTCGATAGGTATAACTGCATAAAATGCCTGCTCAAGGCGCCTGTGCGAACAATGGTTGCACAGGCGTCGTTTTTGCATAGAGAGGGTGCAAAAACAGGGTTTTTGGCATGCTTTATGCATTCGAGTTGTGGAAAACTCCTGTTGAGAGGATGTGAGTTTTACGCAATTGACGTGCGCCTTTTGAGTAAAACCGCAGGTCGCGATTTGCTCGGGGTACTATGCAGCGCGATTAAATCACACGCAGCTCACACGCAGCAAAAACGCACTACGGAGGTTTCCAGCTACATGAGGATCGATTCACGAAAACCGAAAGCCGCCGCCCTTTCCGCCGCTCTGACCGTGGCACTTTTGGTGGGCGCCGGCGCAACTGATGCCCACGCGGCGACACTATCCGATACGGTCGGATCAACGCCGTCCGAGGCGACGCTGGTGCAGCCCGTCGACTACCGCGGCGACGGTTATGGCTCTATGCAGGAGTGGAACGCCTCGATGGGGGCAAAGCGCGATTCCCTGGAGATGCGCGCTCAGATCATTATGAATATGTATGGCGACTATGCTACCGATGACGAGCGCGCTGTGTTGCAGGGTTGCATCGACGGTGCGGGTAGCCTGTTGACGATGGGGGAAGTCGACGCCAAGTCGACCGAGCTCGACGAGCTTCGCTCCACGCTTGAGGATGCCAAGCGCGAGGCGCTCGAGGCTGCCGCAGCCGAAGCCGAGGCCGCCGAGGCCGTTCAGGCTTCATATTACAACGCCGGCTCCGGCTCGTCTTATACGTCTGCTGCGTATTACGCGAACGGCTCGGGTCTGACGCGCTCGAGCGGCGTCAATAACTATAACGGCCGCCGCGAGACTTATTACAGCAGCAACGTGTTGTATCACCACCGCACGGGCGAGTGGACGCAGGATTCCGAGGGCTTTTGGCGCGATTCCGATGGCTACTACGTCGTTGCCGCGGGCGATAAGGCCCAGGGCTCGACTTTTACGGGCTCTAAGGGCGAGTGCAAGGTCTATGACTCCGGCTGCGCTGCCGGAACCACCGACTACTACACTGGCTGGTAATCTGCCATAAGCCAATAGGACATGACGGGCGGGCGTCTTTACCGAGCCTTTGGGCAACGTAAAGGCGTTCGTTTTTTGTGCGTGTTTGAGTTAACAGAGCGCTTACCGTGGCAGTACGCCGCGCATATGGGCGCGGGGCACACTAGTTCATGAGAAATAAGGTCTTTCTCTTGGAGGAAGTGGTCTTGTGAACGCTCGAGATATCGCCGTTGCCGCCGTCGCATTGGTGCTTGGTTGCCTTGGTCCTACGGCCGCGCTCATTGCGGGCATGCAGGGGTCATGCGGGGCTGCTCCAATCGTGGTTGGCGCGCTGATTGCGGCCGCGCTGCTGGGAAGTGCGGGTGTAGTCCTTTGTCGCGACGATGAGGGCCAGGCCTCGGAGTCGCAGCTCTGACCGTCGGGACATCGACTACTGGTTATAGATGAAGATGAAAGCCGCCGTAAGGGGAGTGCCCTTGCGGCGGCTTTGCTGTTGAGTCTGTTGACGTGGTGAGTCGGGCGCTACCAGCTTGCCTCGATATCGCGAATGCGCTGATAGAGCCATTCGTTCTGCGGTGCCTGGATATCGTGCTTGGCCGCCAGACGGCAGATGGTGCCGGCGAACTCCTCGACCTCGGTTTTGCGCCGCGTGACGCGGTCTTGCGCCATCGAGGGCATGCCGGCGGGATCGATTCCTTCGATGAGGTGCACCATCTGCGTCAGGTCTGCCTCGGTCAGCTCAACGCCCTCGGCGTTGGCGACCGCAAGCGTTTCGCGCATGGCGGAAACAAGGCAGCGACGCTGCTCGGAGCCCGGCTCCGTGGCGCTTCCGTACGTGCCGCCGTAGGCCATGCAGGTCTGGTTGATGCCGTCGTTGAGCATGAGTTTGGCCCACATGCGGTGCGCAATGTCGCTCTCGACGGTGTGTGCGATGCCGCAGCGCGTGTAGAGCTCGTCGATTGCGGTGATGGCTGCGGGATCCGTACCGGCCGCCGCGCCAAAGCGGATTTCGCCCGTGTTGGTAAAGGTGAGCTCTCCGTTGAGAAACACAGCGTCCATGCCCTGGCAAATACCAAGAACGGTATGCTCCCAGCCAAAGCGCTCGGCAATCTTTTGCTCGCTCGTGATGCCGTTGCACAGCGAGGCGATGAGCGTATTGGGTCCCACGACGCGCTCCATAGTCTTGAGTGCTTGGTCGAGACCGGTGGTCTTGACCGTCAGGATGACCAGATCGGCGGGCGTTGCCTTGCTGGCGCGGACGGACTTGAGCGCACAGGGCTTGCCGTTGACGGTGAGCGCATCGTTTGCGTGACGCTCAAAACGGGCGTCATCCATAACGTATTCGACGGCGTCATTGCCGAGGGCCTTGGCAATCATGCTGCCGTAGAGTAGCCCGACGCCGCCCTTGCCGATAAAGGCGACCTTGTTGATCTGCATGCGAATCATCTCCCCATATAAAAGGCACCCGCGTAAGGGGCGCCTGATGGATTGTATGCCGCCGGACCATGCTGCGTGCACCGGATGGCCGTATTTGTTTGTTGCTCCTTTCATCGGGCTTTTTGCTGATGTTAAAGCGGTGCCGTGACAGCTCGATTTCTGCTGCGTTACGATACGTTCTCGATTGCGATTCCACGATGTTTCGGCCGCGTGACCATTGTGTTTCGTCTTGCCGGGGCGCTGATGGCGAAAGGAGGGGCCGTGCAATACCGCGTTGACCCCAAAAGTGGTAACCGAATATCTGCTCTGGGTCTGGGCTGCATGAGATTTCCCGGTGCGCCGGGCCATCCGGACGCTAAGGCAGCCGACGCCATCATTTCCCATGCGGTGGAGCAGGGGATCAATTATCTGGATACCGCGTATCTCTATCCCGGTAACGAGGCATGCGTGGGCGCCTCACTTGAGCGCTTGGGGCTGCGCGACCGGGTGTTGCTGGCGACTAAGTTGCCGCACGCTTCGTGCAAGTGCGCGGAGGATTTCGACCGGTTTTTCGACGAGCAACTGCGTCGCCTGCGGACCGACCATATCGACTATTACCTTATGCACAACATCACCTCGCCCGCCCAGTGGGAGCGCGTGGTGGCGTTGGGCATCGAGGACTGGATTGCGCACCAAAAGGCTGCGGGGCGTATTCGCCAGATAGGTTTTTCGTACCACGGCAGTGCGGCGGACTTCCTCACGATGCTTGACGCGTATGACTGGGATTTTTGCCAGATCCAGTACAACTACGCTGGAGAGCGCTACCAAGCGGGGACGGCGGGGCTCATGGCAGCCGCCGAGCGCGGGCTCGCGGTGTTTGTGATGGAGCCGCTGTTGGGCGGGCGTTTGGCGGGCAAGCTGCCGCCGCGGGCCCGCGCCGTGCTCGATGGCGCCCATGACCCGCGCCTGCGCACTCCTGCCGCCTGGGGGCTTTCGTGGGTGTGGAACCATCCTCAGGTCACGATGCTGCTTTCGGGCATGACCGATACCGCGCAAGTGGATGAGAACGCGGCGCTGGCCGACCGAGCCCTGCCGGATTCGATGACGGGCGCTCAGCTCGATACCATTGCGCGCGTGCTGACGGAATTTGAAAAATCGAATCGCGTGCCTTGTACGGGATGCGGCTACTGCATGCCGTGTCCCAAAGGCATCAATATCCCTGGGTGTTTTGCCGCCTACAATGCAAGCTATGCGCACAGCTGGTTTACGGGTCTATCGCAGTATTTTACGGCGAGCGCGGTGCGGACGAGCGAGCCCAAGTTGGTGAGCAACTGCGTTAAATGCGGCAAATGCGCGCGTCACTGCCCGCAACACATCGATATTCCCGGGCGCTTGGACGACGTACGCCGCCGTTTTCAGCCTGGCCCCGTGACGGCGGTGCTCAAGGCCTTCGGCAAAACGCGCTCCTCATGACCCTTTTATAGCTTGCGGTGGAATAGTTCCTGTTTGCGGCAGAATGGGGCTTAAACAGGAACTAATCCACCGCAACTGAAGGGGGCTGTCGTGGGCCATCGGGATTCATGTGATGATTTGCGCGAGGTTCGTTGGGGCGTTTTGGGCGCTGGGCACATTTCGCATCGATTTGCATCGTCGCTCAAGGAGGTGGACGGGGCGCGGCTTGTGGCTGCCGCCGGTCGCACCCCTTCGCATGTTGAGGAGTTTTGCAGGGCGTTTTCGATTGATACCGCGCACAGCTATGCCACGACTGACGATAGCGGCGATGCGGCTTATGATGCGCTGATTGCCGACCCCGATGTCGACGCAATCTACTTGGCTCTTCCACATGGCATGCATGCGCATTGGGTCTGTCGGGCACTGCGCGCGGGAAAGGCCGTGCTGTGCGAAAAACCGGCCGTTTTGAGTGAGGAAGAGGCTCTATCGATTGCCTCCACCTCTCGCGAGCGCGGCGTACTGTTTATGGAGGCGATGAAGCATCGGTTTTGTCCGATGCATACTCGCGTGAAGGGTTTGCTTGCGTCGGGCGAGCTTGGCCGTATCGTCTCGATCGAAAGCGTGCAAAAACTCGATTATGGTCAGCCGCCTTCGAGTTATCTGCTCGATCCGTTGCAGGGTGGCTGTCTATATGACATGGGCTGCTACGCGGTCGGGTGGTTTGAGGATCTTCTTGCGGGTGCGTGCGATGTTTCGTCTCGTGAAGTTCGCTGGCGTGACGTATCGGGTGGCCGCGTGGATTGGGCCGATGAGATCCATATGAGTGTCGGCGGTATACCCATTCATATGGTGTGCGACGGCAAAGCAGCATGTGAAAGCCGTTTAACGATTGCCTGCGAGCGGGGCTCGTTGGAAATCGAGCGCCTCCATCGCCCCGAGCTCGCCCATGTGAAGTACTCCGACGGACGAATGCTCGAAATAAATGCCCCGTTTGAGGTCGATGATTTCTACGGCGAAATTCATCATGTGACCCAGCTCATCCGGGTGGGGAAACTCGAGAGTCCCGTCATGCCCCTTGCCGCCACACAGCGCTGTGCGCAGATCATTGATGCGATTCGCTTGACGCTCTAGGCTGCGGTGCTGGTGCTCAAGGGGGCTCGGCGGACCTTGCCCCTGATGCCCCTTTTATATCTTGCGGTGGAATACGGTCTGTTTGCGCCAAAATAAGGCACCAATAGACCGTATTTCACCGCAACTGATGAGGGGGAGTTGGAGATGCTAACGATCGGGTGTCATCTTTCGACGACGAAGGGCTATCGGGCAATGGGGGAGACGGCGCTATCCATTGGCGCCAATACCTTTGCATTCTTCACGCGCAACCCGCGTGGTGGCAAGGCAAAAGACCTTGATATGGATGACGTGGCGGCTCTGCGCGAGCTTATGGCGCAAAACGACTTCGGTCCGCTCGTGGCTCATGCCCCGTATACCTATAACCCCTGTTCGGCTAAAGAGCGGGCGCGCGAGTTTGCCTTGGAGGCAATGGCCGAGGACTTGCAGCGTCTGGAAGCGCTGCCCGGCAATTACTACAACTTCCATCCCGGTGCGCATGTGGGACAGGGGGCAGACGCCGGCATTCAGATGATTGTCGACACGCTGTGCCAGGTGATGTTTGAGGGACAGCAGACGACGGTGTTGCTCGAGACCATGGCGGGCAAGGGCACCGAGGTGGGCCGTAGCTTTGAAGAGCTGGCGTGCATTATCGAGGGCGTTGCCGCCAAGTGCCCAGAGCTGTCCGATAAGCTGGGCGTTTGTTTGGACACCTGTCATGTGAGCGATGCCGGCTACGACATCATCCATGATCTGGACGGCGTACTCGACGAGTTCGACCGCGTGGTGGGCATCGATCGCCTGCATGCCGTACACATCAACGATTCAAAGAATCCCTGTGGCGCCCATAAAGATCGTCACGAGTGCATCGGCAAGGGATACCTTGGCAGCGAGGAGTTTGGCGCCGGTATGCAGGTTATGCAGAATATTGTATCGAATAGCCGTTTGCGTGCACTGCCGTTCATTTTGGAGACACCGAACGAACTTGCAGGTTATGCAGCTGAAATCAAACTATTAAAGTCATTGCAGCAGTAATAACTGTCACAAAGTGGAATGCTTCATTCACGTTATGGATTTGTTTCAATCAGTTTTCTAATTGCAGATTCTTACAAGCGGGTGCATAATAGCCCTCAGTTTTTGCAGACCTCTGAATCACGTGGGGTCATTGGAAGGAGACTGATCATGAAGCTTAAGAAGCTTGGCGCATTTGCCGCCACGGGTGCCATGGCACTCGCTCTTGCACTGACGGGTTGCGGCTCGTCCAACGCCACCTCTGGCTCCGATGCCGGTTCCAGCAGCTCTGACGACGCGAAGGTCGAGAAGGTCGATGGCTCCAAGGAGTACGCGCTCGTCAAGGACGGTACGCTGACCGTCGGCACCTCTGCCGAGTACGCTCCGTTTGAGTACAAGGACGACAACGGCGACTACCAGGGCTTTGACCTTGAGCTCATCAAGGCTATCGGCGACAAGCTGGGCCTGGATGTCGAGTATGTCAACAATGACTTTGACACGCTGGTTCCGGGCGTCGCTTCGGGCGCCAAGTATGACGTTTCCATCGCGGCTATCACCGACACGCCCGAGCGTGAGAAGGAAGTCACTTTCTCTGATTCCTACTACATGGACGATCAGGCTATCGTGACCAAGGTCGATAACACCGACATCACGGCCGACAACTACAGCGAGAAGCTCAACAACGCCGACGCTACCATCATCGTCCAGTCTGGCTCGACCGCCGAGGCCTTTGCCCAGGAGAACTTCCCCAAGGCCAAGATTGTTCCCTACAAGGACGCCACCGAGTGCTTCAGCGCCCTGCAGTCCGATAAGGGTGACGCCGTGGTGACCAACCGCTCCGTCGCCAGCCAGCTGACCGCCGAGCAGTTCAACACCTGCCAGACCATCAAGCAGATCAGCACCGGCGAGGAGTACGCCATCGCCATCAACCAGGGCAACACTAAGCTCAAGGACGACGTCAACCAGGCCATCAAGGACCTGACCGACGACGGTACCGTTGACACCCTTATGGCTAAGTACAACATCAAGTAAAATAGCTACTTGATTGCACGCGGGCCCTTTCCGTTTTGGCGGAGAGGGCCTTTGCGTTTCTCTTGACGGAGAGCGTTTCCGTCTCGTTTTGCCGGCAACTTCTACGATAGGAGCCACCTTGTCTCGACTGAACAAAGGGGCCGCTGAGCAGCGTTTTCCACTGCCCGTCTTGCTCCAAAAGCTAGCCTGCGTCATGGCCGTGGCGCTCGCGCTGGTGTGCGCGGGGGCATATGCGCCCACGACCGCCCAGGCGCTTGAGACCGCAAAGATTACCGCCCGACCCAACACCGGTTCGGGCAGCGATGTGGTCGGCGGCACCGAGACGCGCATTACCTGGGAAGTTCAGGCCGATGCCGACGAGGAGCTGAGCGGTCTTTCTTTGACGTTTGTCGACGGCACGACGTTTGGTACCGATGACACGCGATTGACGATGCTCTCGGGCGAGGACCTCATGGATCGTACGCCCATGAAACCCACGTGCAAGGCTGACGGCCAGACGCTCAAGATTGACTTTGGCGAGACGGCGCCTGCCGGCGGCTTTTTCCGTGTCGAGGTTTACGGCGTGACCTTCCCCGTCGAGGGCGGCGATGAGGCCTTTAGCGGCACCTATACGCTCGCCGACGGGTCGACCAAGAAGATCTCCAAGATTCCGTCGGTGGAGATCAAGGGCGTGACGGCCTTCGATAACTTCCTGGCCGACCTTAAGGAGCAGCCGTGGGTCGAGGCATGGAATTCCAACATGTTCCTTCGCCTGTTCCTGAACCCGGTCATTTTGGTTCAGAGCCTGCCGATCGTCTTCAAAGGCTTCCTCATGTCGCTCTCGATCGTGCTCGTGGCATTTCCGTTGGCCATTCCCTTTGGCTTTGCCTTGTCACTCATGCGCATCTCCAAGTCGCGCATCCTGCGTTGCCTTGCCGGCATCTATGTGAATATCATCCGCGGTACGCCGGCGTTCCTGCAGATCTACATCGCGTTCTTTGGCCTGCCGCTGGCCGGCGTCAAGGTTGACGATTATGTGCTGGGCGTCATCGTCATGGCCATGAACTCGTCCGCCTACCTGTGCGAGATCTTCCGCGCCGGTATTCAGTCGATCCCCAAGGGCCAAAACGAGGCCGCGCGCTCGCTGGGCATGAACGCCTTCCAGACGCTGCTCTACGTTATGATTCCGCAGACGTTCCGCAATGTCCTGCCTACGCTGACCAGCGAGTTTATCCTGCTTTACAAGGATACGTCGCTGCTCGCGGCCGTGGGCGTGGTCGAGATCGTCATGAACGCCCGTACCATCGTGGCCACGACGGGTTCCATTACGCCGTATGTGGTTGCCGCGCTGTTCTATCTGGTCATCACCCTGCCGCTTGCTCGCTTGGTGAGCGGTCTTGAGGCGAGGCTTCTGGGGACGGCCGAAACCAAGAAGAAGCGTCCCGCCAAGAGCGCTGGACAGGTCGTCGCGACGCCCGCCGACCACATCGCCGGTCTGTAAGGAGGTCCTATCATGAGCGAAACCAATAACTCGAACGAGGTCGTCGTCAGCATCAAGAATCTCCAGAAGGCCTTTGGCGACAACGTGGTCCTGCGCGATATCGATCTGGATGTGCACAAGGGTGAGGTCGTTGTGGTCTTGGGCCCCTCGGGCTCGGGCAAGTCGACGATGCTTCGCTGCATCAATCGTTTGGAGCATCCCACGAGTGGCTCGATTATCGTTGAGGGCGTGGATGTGTGCGCCAAGGGTGTCGACCTCAACAAAGTGCGTACGCACCTGGGCATGGTCTTTCAGCAGTTCAACCTGTTCCCGCACCTGTCGGTCAAAAAGAACGTCATGCTTGCGCAGCAAAAGGTGCTCAAGCGCAGCAAGGAAGAGGCCGAGAAGATCGCCGTCGAGGAGCTCACCAAGGTCGGTCTGGCCGAGCGCATCGATTTTATGCCGAGTCAGCTTTCGGGCGGTCAGCAGCAGCGCGTGGCCATCGCCCGCGCCCTGTCGATGAATCCACACGTGATGCTCTTTGACGAGGCCACGTCGGCGCTTGACCCCGAGCTTGTCCGCGACGTCCTGGGCGTCATGCGCGACCTGGCACGTGACGGTATGACCATGATCGTGGTGACCCACGAGATGGGCTTTGCCCGCGATGTCGCCGACCGCGTCGTCTTTATGGACGGCGGCGTCATTGTGGAAGAGGGTACGCCGAGCGAGGTCTTCGACCACCCCAAGAGCGAGCGCACCAAGGCGTTCTTGGGCAATATCTCGTAGCTGGTTCATGCGGCTGGCATTACAGAAAACGGGGCTGGACATGAATCCAGTCCCGTTTTTTGTTGGGATGTCGATAATGTAGCGTGAGCCCCTTCTGTCGGGCTCGGTGGTGCTGCTAGGCCAGCTCGGCGCCAAGGGCACGGCAGGCCGCCTCGCCCTCATCGTCGGGCGCATCGTAGCAAATGACGGAGTCCACGACGTTGACTCCGGCCTCGTCGGCGTCGGCCTTCCAGTTGTCCATCCACTCGCCCTCGGCCCACGAATAGGAGCCAAAGAGGACGACCTTCTTGTCGCCGAGGGTCTCCTTGACCTCGTCCCACATAGGCTGAAACTCGTCATACTCAAGCTCCTCGGAGCCCATGGCGGGGCAGCCGAAGGCGAAGGCATCATATTCGGCGGCCTTGTCGGCAGAGAAGTCGGCGCAGGGGATGACCTCAGTCTCGGCCCCCGCGGACGTGGCGCTTTCGGCGACGAGGTTTGCCATGGCCTCGGTATTGCCCGTGCCGCTCCAGTAGACGACGGCGATCTTGCTCATGTTTTGTCCTTTCGGTCGTGCGGCGCTTGCCGCGGCTTGTACGTTCTATCGGGTTGCCTGGGCAAGTTGCGCCAGGCTGCAGCCCTGCTGATAGATAAAAGTGAAGTATTGGGTGCAGGCACGGTAGGCATCAAACGTCGCAAGCGCCTGCTCGACATTTGCGTAGACCTTCCAGGCCCCAAAGACCTTGTAGTTCTCGCCGCGCTGGACGATAAATTCGTGCACGTCGTCGTAGGGATATCCAAGGAAGTAGCCTATTTCGTGCGGAAACTCGCAGGTGCAGTCTTTGCTGCAGCTAGCTTGCTGGGGTAGTGCGCATCGAGTCTGGCTGCAGGCGCATTCCGCGACGTTATTGCTCGCGAGCGTGATGCGTGATGCCAAATGCACAAGGCATGCCGAAAGGTCTCTCGTGTCGTAGCCTTCCGAGGTGAGCGCCGTTTGGACGCGAGGGTCTGCGAAATAGGTGGTGAGGCTTTTGGCTCGGTACGCGTACACGAGCGCTCCGCAGGGCCGCCAGACCAAAACACTCAGGTGGATGCCGAGCGGGTCAAGCTCGCGATTGCACTGGGCGATAACGTTGAGCAGGCGTGCTCGGCGTTCTGCAATGGTTTCGGTTGTGGTCGAGCCGTCCCCGTGGGCGTAGGTGCCTGGATAGGTAAAGAGCGATGCCGGCTTGATGCCCGCGAGCGTGGGAGAGCAGTTGCGCACGACTGCCGCCTGAAACGTTGGGATGTCTATGGTTCGAGTCACGGCGCTCCTTACGGATCTAAACTGTTAGCCTAGGAAAACTTATACACGAAAGTAAGCCATGGTCAACAAAAAAGTTTGAAGAGGGAAACTAATTGACCGAACAGACATGATTTTGGGTTAAGATGGGGGCACCCCATGGGGGTATCTAGATAGTGCTACTTGAAAGGGGAGCGCATGAGTGACTTGCTCAACCCTGCGAATCTCATCGTGCTGGCCGTCATTGCCGTCGGCATGTTTTTTGGACTGCGTCGCATTGCCGCTTCGACACACGGGAAGAGTTGCTGCAGCGATGGTACGAGCGGCAAGAAGGCCAAAAAGGTTGTTGTGGTGGATACCGATGCGTCACACTATCCCTATAGCGATGAGCTGCTCATCGGCGGCATGAACTGTGACGGCTGCGCTCAGAACGTAGCCAATGCCCTCAATGCGCTGGATGGCGTGTGGGCAACGGTGACGTATGCGGACCACACGGCACGCGTGCGCTCTAAGCAGCCGGTTGATCGTGGTGTCCTCGAGACGGCCGTGAAAGACGCGGGCTACTACGTCATGACGCTGTAAGCGCCGCCCTGGATGCGCTTCCTTGGCTAGGCTCGTCCGCGCAGTTCGATGTCTTGGATGTCGTCGAAGTCGATGGCGATGTCTCGGAGCTTGAGGAGCTTGAAGGCGGGGAGCGCCTCGTCGAGGATGCCGGTGCGGCTGCGATAGCCGTATGTATCGTAATAGGTGACACGAACCAAGTCGCCACGTTTGAGACCCTCGAGCTTTTTAGAAAGTACGAGGGCTTTTTCTTCCGTGAGCTCACGTTTTGACTCGACGGTGATTTCCTGCTTGCGCACGAGTTCGTAGTATCCCGTGAGGGCGGCAAAGGGCATAAACTGTGCGGCGCGGTTGGCGCGCACGGCACCGTTGGCAGTGAGGTTGGGGTCGGCGGCGCGACGTCTGCCCTCGGGGTCCGCCAGGCGCTCGAAGGCGGTCGGCGGGCGCACGGGCTGCTGCTTGGGTTTAGGCACGATGTCCTCCAACTTGGCCGTTGCGTTCGCGCGCGGTGGCGCCGGCGGTAAAGCTTAATCCCTTGACGAGCGCGTTCTTGCCGTACTTGCCTTTCACGGCCAGGACGGCGCGCGCCAGGTCGCGCTCGCGCTCATCGGCCTCGATATCGCTGAACAGATCGATGGTGGCAAATTCCTCGGGCACAAGATTGCCAAATCCCAGGTTGATGCGCTTGACCGGTCGTTTGGGATCGACCGTTTGTGCCCAAAGGTCATCGAAATACCCCATGATTTTCTTAAACGAATTAGTGCGCTCGGGCAGCTTTCGCGAGGCGTTGGAGTGCGCAAAGAGTGCGGCATAGCCACCACGCGGTTTGCCGCCATGCTCTCCCACAAAGATGCCATCGATTGCCTGCGCTTCGCGCACCAGGCGACGCCTTTCGTCATCGCGCTGGACGGGCTTGGGAGCACGGGGCGCGAGCTCGGGGCCGTCGGTCGCTGCGGGCTCGATGCCCGAGGTACTCGAGCGCAAGTGTCCGCAGCCGTCTATATACTGCGCCGTGCCGCTGGCGTTGAGCCGGCGTATGTCGGCGCGCTCGCTCGCGTAGCCCACAAAGAGCGAGATGCTGTCGCAGACCACGTGCTTATCGACTAGATCCAACACGGCGTTGTCGACCATTTCGCGCAAGACGGTGTAGGCCTGCTCGTAGGCATAGCCCTTCGAGAGCACCTGTCCTGTGGTGGTCGAGGTCGCTTGCGGGCGATAGGCTTGGATATCGGCGATGGTTGTCGGCTCGCGCCCGAAGGCGTGGTCGATGAGATATTCGGCGTTGACGCCGAGTTCGTCGTAGAGCAGGTTCTCGTCGAGTGCGGCGACGCCCATCAGGTCGTAGACGCCGTATTTCTCGAGACGGGCCGCCACGCCGGGGCCGATACCCCAGATGTCGGTGATGGGGCGATGGGGCCAGATCTCCTTGCGAAAGGTCCCGTCGTCGAGTATGCCGATGCGGCTGGGTACGTGCTTGGCGGTAATGTCGAGCGCTACCTTGGCCTGGAATAGGTTGGGGCCGATGCCGACCGTCGCCGTGATGCCGGTGCGCGCCAAGACCTCGTCGCGCAGCGTGCAGGCGAACCTTTCCGCATCGGTGTGATAGAGGTCCAGATAGGGCGTCACGTCGATAAAGCATTCGTCGATGGAGTAGACGTGAATGTCTTGCGGACTCACGTATTCCAGATAGATGCCGTAGATTTGCGCCGACACCTCCATGTAGTGCTGCATGCGCGGTACGGCCTTGATGCAGTCGATGCCGTCGGGAATCTCGAACAGACGGCAGCGGTTGTGTATCCCGAGGTCCTTCATAGCCTGTGTGATGGCGAGGCAGATGGTCGTGCGCCCGCGCGATTCGTCGGCAACGACCAGGCATGTAGTGAGTGGGTCGAGTCCGCGGTCGACGCACTCGACACTGGCGTAAAACGTCTTGAGGTCGATGCAGATGTAGGTGTGCTGCTCGTGCGCCATCCGTG
>CALBOJ010000059.1 GCA_937896835.1 uncultured Collinsella sp. | reverse complement strand
GGGAACAAGGGGGAAACGGGCCATTAGGCAGCCTCAATACGATGCAGGATATCCTCAACGACCCCATCGATCGTACATTCATCCATATCAAACCACACGATACGGTCATCGCGCTTAAACCACGAAAGTTGACGCTTGGCATAACGACGCGAACGCATCTTAATGAGTTCACGAGCCTCATCCATAGTCATCACACCGTTAAAAGCATCAATGATTTCTTTGTAGCCAATCGCCTGCATCGAAGTGAGCGCATCTTCAAGCCCCTGGTCCATAAGACCGCGGACCTCATCGACAAGACCCTGCTCAAACATCAGATCGACGCGCAGGTTAATGCGTTCATAGAGCACCTCGCGATTTCGCGTCAGGCCAAACCATAACGCATGATAATGCTCGCGCGGAACACTAAACTGCGACTTTTGCTGCGCATAGGAAACGCCATCATCATTCATTTCGAGCGCGCGAATCACACGCCGCACGTTATGGGGATGAATAACGGCAGCTGATTCTGGATCGCGCTCGGCAAGCAGGGCATGCAGTTCATCCTCGCCAATACGCTCGGCAAGCTCCTGATAGCCCGCACGGCGATCGTCCTCAAGTTCACCCGAGGGAAAGTCCATCTCATCGAGGGCGGCCTTAAGATACAGCCCCGTACCTCCGCAAAAAACCGGCAGGCAATTCGAACCAAGGAGACGTTCAACATGAGCGCGAGCGTCAGCCTGATAAAGCGCAGCAGAATATGCCACACCCGGCTCTACAATGTCGACGAGACGCAGCGGCGCCGTACACTCATCGGGCGCCATCTTTGCGGTACCGATGTCCATGCCGCGATAGATTTGCATCGCATCGCACGACAGCACTTCGGACGAAAGACGGGCTGCCAAACGGTCGGCAACATCGCTCTTACCAACCGCCGTCGGACCGACGATCGCAACGGCGGAAAGACCTGCCCCGGGAGCAACCATTAGCGAGGCTCGCCCACAACGGAGCCGGACAAATACCAGGTCTTGGCAACGTCAACATCAACATCAACGATCTTGCCAACAAGCTGATCGATGCTGTAACCCTCGGGGATAGGCGCATGCACAGTCTGATTCTTGGGACTCTTGCCCAGCAGGACCGCGTCGTTCTTTTTACTCGTTCCCTCAATGAGCGCCGGAACCACAGTATGAAGTTCACCCTGGTTATACTCATGT
>CALBOJ010000058.1 GCA_937896835.1 uncultured Collinsella sp. | reverse complement strand
TCTTGCGCGATTACACCGACCTGACCGCTCCCGCCGTACTTGACGCCGTGGCGCCCGAGCCGAGTTTTGCCATGGCGATTGGCGTCGACGATGGTCTTGTGACCTGCAAGATTACGGTGACCTACGGCGATTGGTCGGCAGATCTTTTTAGTCTTGGTGCTCCGGGCAGTCCCTTCGAAGAACAGCGCTCCGGCGTTCCGCCCCGCGATACGGTGGCGGAGTTTCGCGTTATGGACACGGCGGCCCTGTACTTCGATTTCTACGAGGGCGGTCTGGCGTTTGAGGAGCGCGATGATGAGAGCTTGTTCTGCCTGCTGACCGAGGGCCTGTCCGCCCTGTCCGAACTGGGTGAGGTCATGCTCAGCGACCGTCTGCGCCAGATCTCGGTCCGCCCCGCGCCCAAGCTCTCGGTTCGTGCGACCGTTAAGAGCAATCTGCTCGATGTCGAGCTGGGCGCGAGCGGGCTTTCGGCCGCGGACCTTGCCGTCTATCTCGATTCGTACAAGCGCCATCAAACGTTTGCGCGCCTTACGTCCGGCGACATCATTCGCCTGGACGAGGGGGCGCGCGCCGCGTTTGGCCTTGCCGAGGACCTGGGTGTCGATGCCGTCGACCTGCTCGACGGCGTGTCGCTTCCCGCGTCGAGCACCCTGTTCGTCGACAGCATGCTCGCACGCACGCCGGCGCTCGAGGCCGATCGCGACGCTGCGTTCCGCCGTACCGTCGAGCGCCTGGACACGCTCGGCAAGATGGACTTTACGGTGCCGGCATCGCTCAAGGCAACGATGCGCGGCTACCAGGTCGACGGATACCAGTGGCTCGGCTCGCTCGAACACCTGGGCCTTGGCGGCATCTTGGCCGACGACATGGGCCTGGGCAAAACGCTCCAGATGATTGCGCATATTCTGGCGCGCGTGGAGGCGGGGGACACCAAGCCCACGCTCGTGGTATGCCCGGCCTCACTCGTGTACAACTGGACTGCCGAGCTGGAGCGCTTTGCCCCGTCGCTCGATGTGTGCGCCATTGTGGGCGCCAAGGCTCAACGCCGCGTGCAGATCGCCGGCGTGGCCGAGCATAGCGTGGTCGTGACGTCGTATGACCTTATGCGGCGCGATATCGACGAGTACGTCGAGCAGGATTTTGCCCGCGTGGTGCTCGATGAGGCACAGTACATTAAAAATCCGCTCACGCAGGTGGCGCGCGCTGCCAAGCGCCTGCCTGCCGGCGTGCGCTTTGCCCTGACGGGCACGCCCATCGAAAACCGCCTGTCCGAGCTCTGGAGCATCTTCGACTTTTTGATGCCGGGCCTTTTGGGGACACGCGAGTCGTTTGCCAAGCGCTTTGAGAGCCCCGTCGAGCATGCCGAGGGCGATAGCGCCGCTCGCCTGCAGGCGCTCGTGTCGCCGTTTGTGCTGCGCCGTGTTAAGGAAGACGTGGTGGCCGACCTGCCCGAGAAGATCGAAGACACCGTCATGGCACAGCTTACCGGCGAGCAACGCAAGCTCTACCTGGCCAACCAGGACCGCATCGCCCAGCAGGTGCAGCACCGCGAGGCTGGGGAGTTTAAGAAAGACAAGCTCAAGGTGCTCGCCGAGCTCACCAAGCTGCGCCAGATCTGCTGCGACCCGCGTCTACACTACGAGGATTACAAGGCGGGGAGCGCCAAGCTCGATACGTGTATGGAGCTCGTGCACGGCGCACTCGACGGCGGGCATCGCATCCTGTTGTTCAGCCAGTTTACGGGTATGCTCGATATCATCGGTAAGCGCTTGGCCAAGGAGGACATCGCCTTCCTTAAGCTCACGGGCGCTTCGTCTAAGGAGAGCCGCGCCAAGATGGTCGCGCAGTTCCAAGCGGGCGAGGTTCCGGTCTTTTTGATTTCGCTCAAGGCGGGCGGCGTGGGCCTTAACCTGACGGCGGCCGACGTGGTCATCCACTACGACCCGTGGTGGAACGTGGCAGCGCAGGACCAGGCGACCGACCGCGCGCACCGTATTGGCCAGCAACATACCGTGACCGTGTACAAGCTCATCGCCAAGGACACGATCGAGGAGCGCATTATGCAGATGCAGGAGTCCAAGCGCGACCTGGTCAACAGCGTGCTCGGCGGCGACGGCATCTCGTCGGCGCTGTTTACCCGCGAAGATGTTCTGGCGCTGCTGGGCGGCGACGGGCGCTAACCCGCTCGGGTGGGGCCGCCAGGGCGGATAGCGCACGCTGCCCCATCGTCCCCGCCCGTTATGTGTTCGTTTGCAATGCCGTGGATGGTTTGTCTGCCTTTGGGCATAAGAACCATCAAGAACATTGGCACGTCAGCAAAGGAGAACATCATGGCGAAATTCTTTAAGGACCCCGACGGTAAGCTCATTGCCGCCCTTGGCAACGACGTTGCAACCCCTGCCGGTTGCACGGAACTGACCGCAAACACTGAGGACGCGGCGCACGAGAAGCACGTGCCTGTTGTCGAGACCGAGCGCGACGGTCACGTGATTCGCGCACGCGTTGGCTCGGTCGAGCACCCCAGCCTGCCCGAGCACTATATCGAGTGGATCGCCCTTGAGGCCGAGGGCCGCTTAGAGGTCCATTACCTTGAGCCCGGCATGAAGCCCGCGACGTTTTTTGCCGGCGGTTCCAAGACCGGTACCGTCTATGCCTACTGCAACCTGCACGGGCTGTGGTCCGCGACGTTCTAGGAGCGCGCCCCCGCTCGGGGTATCATAGCTAGCATATGCACATGCGAGCGCCGACTGCATCATGCGGCCGGCGCTTTTACTACGATTTCGATGGTTTACGACGGAAAGGGCTGAGCCATGAAGCTCGCGCTTGCACAGATCGATATGCGCCTGGGTGATATTGAGGGCATTTGCGGCCGCATCGAGGACCAGGCTCGTCTGGCCCACGAGCGCGGGGCGCGCGTGCTGTGCGTTCCGGCTCCGCTCTTTATGGGCGCCATGCCCGGTGGCCTGGTGGGCGCTGCCGACTTTGAGCACGACATGCTTGCCGGCTTGACTGGTGTCGCCGAGCGCATCCAGGAGCTTGACATGATCTGCATCGTGCCCGCGGCGGTTTCGTTTGAGGGTCAGCCGCTGCTCGACTACATGATGCTCAAGGACGGTCATGTGGTGCCGGCGCGTTCGAGCATTGCCCTGCAGCGTGGCGAGAACAACGACACGCGTTGGGCGCCGCCGGTGTTCGACGTGGACGGCGTGCGCATCGCCGTGATTTTTGACTTGGACCGCGAACTCGAGATGTTGCCGACCGGTGTTGACCTCATTGCGTATTTCCAATTCAATGCGTTTGACATGACCGACCGCGAGACTGCCGCCATTGCCGCCGTTCGCAGCGGCGCCTACCGCAAGATCGCATCCAAGCGCAGCGTGTGGTTTGCCTGTATGGCGCCGGTCGGTGCCTATGACGAGTCGGTGTATACCGGCGGTTCGTTTGTGCTCGACGACTGCGGTCGCGTGGTGGCCCAGGCGCCGTGTTTTGAGGAGAGCCTGCTGGTTCAGGAGATTCAGCGCGGCGTGATGCTCGATGCCCTGGAAGATCACGAACTGCCCGAGTTCCGTTCCGAGGAGTGGCTGTGGCAGGCGCTGGTGCTCGCCGTGCGCGACAACGCCCGGGCCCACGGTGCGTCGCGCGCCGTGGTGGCACTCGAGGGCGACTTGCCGTCGTCCCTGCTGGCGGCGCTGGCCGTCGACGCTCTGGGCCCGCGCAATGTGATTGGCCTGGTGCTGGGGCGCAACCGCATCTTTACGCCGGCGCAGGAGGAGGCCGAGGCTGCTCGCTGTGCCGCCGTTCGCGCCATTGCCGAGCGCCTGCATATTCGCACGGTTGAGCGCGATGCGCCGGATGCCGCGCGCGTGCTCGACCGCGATGTGTCGGCGGGCGACGCCGAGCGCCTGCGCTCTCGCACGCTGGGCCTCATGCTGGAGGATACGGCGCTCGAGCTGGGTGCGATGGCGTTGAGTCCGCTGTCCAAAACCGAGTACGCGCTGGCGGCGCCGGCGCTTTGCGGCGGCTACCAGGGCGATTACGCGCCCTTTGGCGATGTGTACCTGTCGACGCTTGAGTTTGTGGCGCGTGTGCGCAACCGCGCGTCTGCCGTGGTGCCCCAAGAGCTCGTGACGCTCAACGCGGTAGAGGATTGCATGGATCGCGTGCTGTCGCAGGCGCTCGCGACGCTCGCCGGCCCGGTTGATATGCTCGATCGCGCGGCGCAGCTGCTTGGCGGGCTTGAGCCGGGCGAGGTCGATGGTGCGCTCGAGTCGCACGTGGACCGCAACCGTCCCTTTGACGACATCCCGATGGCCGCTGCCAAGCCTGAGGCCTGCTCGCTGCTGCTGATGCTCGTTCGACAGGGTGAGGCTGCCCGCCGCATGTTGCCGACGGCGCCGATCGTTTCGTCCCGTTCGTTTGCCGAGCGCTCCTGGCCGTACATGCTCGCGTGGTCCGACCTGGGGCTTAACGGCAAGGAGCGTATGACGGTCGATTCGCTGGCGCGCGCCGAGGTGCGCCGTTTTGCTGACGAGGATACGAGTGAGCGCGTGCGAAACGAGATGATGGGCGTGCTGGGCGAGCTACTGGGTATTTCGCCCGAACAAATGGAGGAGTTGCGCTCTGAAGACGGTCAGCGTCGTTTACACGAGGGAATGAAAAAGTTCGAGGGCGAGGTTCAGGACGCCATCGATAAGATGATGGGCGGCCAGGGTGGCCCGCAGGGTGGGCCCCAGGGTGGCCCGATGCCGCATCCGCCGGTTGATCCCCGACAGTTCCCATTCTTCTCGCAGAACTAAACTGGGGATGGGATTCGCTCTCAACCCCGATACTTCAACTAAGCATCTTGACCCCGTTGTGTTATTCTAGAACAGACGTTCGTGAGTAGTGCGCGGGGCCTTGCCTTGCGCTTGGTAAAAGACGAGGGGAGGTTGGCTTGGTTATTTTGGGCATCGACCCCGGTTTGGCTCATACGGGTTGGGGGATTATCGAGGAGCGGCGTGGCGAGGTTCGCTGCCGTGCCTATGGCTGCATCGAGACCAGCGCAGGCAGTCCGCTCGCGGTGCGCCTGTCGCATATCGCCCGCGACCTCAAGGGTGTCGTGGAGCGCTATCGACCCGATACCGCTGCTATCGAGAGCATTTACTTTGGCGCCAACGTTCGCTCGGCCATCCCTACGGCGCATGCCCGTGGCGCCGCGCTCGTGGCGCTTTCGGAATGCGCGCTCGAGATTGGCGAGTATACGCCTATGCAGATTAAGCAGGCTGTTGTGGGCACCGGCGCTGCGGACAAACGGCAGGTCGCGTATATGGTTCGTACGCTCACGCAGCTCGATCACGACCCGCATCCCGACCATGCCGCCGATGCCCTGGCCTGCGCCATCTGCCACGTTAACCTCAGCCGCACCCGGGCGCTTACCGGCGGCGAGTTCTATCAACAGAGAGGAACCGGATACTGATGATCTCCCAGCTCCACGGAACGCTTGTCGAGGCCACGATGAGCTCTGCTGTCGTCGATGTGTCGGGCGTTGGCTTTGAGCTCGGCATCTCGGGCAGCACTGCGGCCACGTTGCCGACGCCCGGCGGTGAGGTTCGCCTCTATACCCGTATGCAGGTGCGCGAGGACGCCATGACGCTCTTTGGCTTTGCTTCCAAGGACGAGCGCACGATGTTCGATCGGCTCGTGTCCGTGTCGGGTGTCGGTCCGCGCCTGGCGCTTGCCGTGCTCTCCACCTATACCGTGGGCCAGCTGTATTCTCTGGTGATGGCCGAGGACGACAAAGGCATGGCTAAGGTGCCCGGTGTGGGCAAAAAGACCGCCCAGCGCCTCATCCTGGAGCTCAAGAGTACCTTTGCCAAGGACAAGGGCTTTGTTCCGGTCGGCGTAATTCCCGGTCAGGTTGCGATGCCGGTTCCCGCCGCCGCTCCCTCGGCGATCGATGACGCCCGTGCGGCGCTCCTTTCCATGGGCTTTAGCCCGCAGGAGACCGATGTCGCTCTGAGCGGGTATGATGGGCAGGATATGCGTGTCGAGGATCTGCTCGGCGCGGCGCTTAAGCGACTCGGAATGGATGCGTGATGTGGGAAGCCGATGACTCTCAGGACCTGTGGGCGACGCCCGGCAACTCGCCGGCGGCATCCATGGCGCACGGCGAGCGCATGGTGGGCTCGGAGCTGACGGCCGAGGACCTCGATGTCGATCGCACTTTGCGCCCCCAGCGCCTGGACGATTACTGCGGCCAGGAGCATATCAAGCAGAGCCTGCGCGTGTTGATCGAAGCGGCGCAGAGCCGTGGCGAGACGCTCGACCACGTGATCTTCTCGGGCCCTCCGGGTCTAGGCAAGACCACGCTGGCTACGGTTATCGCCAACGAGCTGGGCGCTCAGATCAAGACGACGAGTGGTCCGGCCATTGCGCGTACCGGTGACCTGGCGGCTATCCTTACCAACCTGCAGCCGGGTGACGTGCTGTTTATCGACGAGATCCATCGTCTTAACCGTTCGGTCGAGGAAGTCCTGTATCCCGCGATGGAGGACTTTGCGCTCGATATCGTGATCGGCAAAGGCCCGGCCGCACGTTCGATTCGCCTGGATATCCCCAAGTTTACGCTGGTGGCGGCAACGACCCGCTCGGGTATGCTGACCGGCCCGCTGCGCGACCGCTTTGGCATTTCGTATCGCCTGGACTACTACACGGTCGAGGAGCTTGCCCAGATCGTGACGCGCTCGGCGACCATTCTGGGCGTGACGATCGACCATCCGAGCGCGCTCGAGATCGGCTCGCGTTCGCGTGGTACGCCGCGTCTCGCCAACCGTCTGCTCAAGCGTGTGCGCGACTATGCGCAGGTGCGCGGCGACGGCCCCATCGAGCTCGATATCTGCCGTCAGGCACTCGAGTTCTTCGAGATTGATGAACTTGGTCTGGACTGGATGGACATTCGTATCTTGGAGACGCTTGCCAAGACGTTCTCCGGCCGTGCCGTGGGCCTGACGACCCTTGCCAGCGCGGTGGGCGAGGACCCGGGTACGCTCGAGGATGTCTATGAGCCCTACCTGCTGCAGTGCGGCTTGATGATTCGCACGCCCCAGGGCCGCCAGGCAACGCTTCGCACCTTTGAGCACTTGGGCATCGAGCCAGCCGTTTAGAGGCGGGTTTGTTTTGGCTGGTCTGTAGGCTATCGCTGGGCATCGGGTAAACATATCGCCATTCATCGGTTACGGGTGTTTTACTATTGCGCGCCCGTGCTATGCTGAATTGGTCTTTTTCTCATCCGGTAACGAAAGGACCGCCCATGCCTACTGACATCGAAATCGCACGTTCCGTCACGCCGCTGCCTATTACCGAGGTGGCTAAGAACGCCGGCGTCGACGTAAAGCACCTGATTCCGTACGGCTTCGACAAGGCTAAGGTCGACTATTCACTGCTCAACGAGCCGACTGACCACCAGGCCAAGCTCGTCCTCGTGACCGCCGTCAACCCCACGCCCGCCGGCGAGGGCAAGACCACCACGACCATCGGTCTGGCCGATGGCCTGCGCCGTCGCGGCGTCAAGAGCGCCGTGGCCCTGCGCGAGCCTTCGCTCGGCCCCGTTTTTGGCGTCAAGGGCGGCGCCGCCGGTGGCGGTTGGGCCCAGGTCATCCCCATGGAGGATATCAACCTGCACTTTACCGGCGACTTCCACGCTATCGGTGCCGCCAATAATCTGCTGGCCGCTATGCTCGACAACCATATTCAGCAGGGCAACCAGCTCGGTATCGATGTTAAGCGCATCACCTGGAAGCGCGTCGTCGACATGAACGACCGTCAGCTGCGCCACGTTATCGACGGCATTGGCGGCAAGGCCCAGGGCGTGCCGCGCGAGGATGGCTTCGACATTACTGTTGCTTCCGAGGTCATGGCGATCTTGTGCTTGTCCACGAGCATCAACGACCTCAAGGAGCGCCTGGGCGAGATCGTCGTCGGCTACAGCTTTGCCGGCGAGCCCGTCCGCGCCCGCGACCTCAAGGCTCAGGGCGCCATGGCTGCGCTGCTTAAGGATGCGCTCAAGCCCAACCTGGTGCAGACGCTCGAGGGCACGCCCGCGTTTGTCCACGGCGGTCCCTTCGCCAATATCGCCCACGGCTGCAACTCCATCATGGCCACGCGCATGGCTATGCGCTTTGGCGATGTCGCCATTACCGAGGCAGGCTTTGGCGCCGATCTGGGTGCTGAGAAGTTCCTCGACATCAAGTGCCGCATGACGGGCGTTCGTCCCAGCGCCGTCGTGATTGTCGCCACCGCCCGTGCGCTTAAGTACAACGGCGGCGTTGCCAAGGCCGACCTCAACGACGAGAACCTCGATGCCCTCAAGGCCGGCATGCCTAACCTGCTGCGCCATGTTGACAATATCCAGAACGTCTATGGTCTTCCCTGCGTGGTCGCCATCAACCGCTTCCCGACGGACACCGAGGCCGAGCTTGCGCTCATCGAGTCCGAGTGCCAGCAGCTCGGCGTCAACGTTAAGCTTTCCGAGGTCTGGGCCAAGGGCGGCGAGGGCGCGCTCGACCTGGCCGATGAGGTCATGCGCCTGATTGAGCAGCCGAGCGAGCTCAAGTTTGCCTACGAGGACGGCGCCGATGTGGCCGATGCCCTCGAGGCCGTCGCCACCAAGGTTTACCGCGCCGATGGTGTCGACTTTACGCCGGCTGCCAAGCGTCAGCTCGCCGAGCTGCGCGAGAACGGCTTTGGCAACCTGCCGGTGTGCGTCGCCAAGACGCAGTACAGCTTTAGCGACAACGCCAAGGCGCTGGGCGCTCCCGAGGGCTTCCGCATCACCGTGCGCGAGCTCAAGGTTTCCGCCGGTGCCCACTTTGTGGTTGCGTTGACTGGCAGCGTTCTGACCATGCCGGGTCTGCCCAAGGTTCCCGCGGCCGAAAACATCGACGTCGACAACGACGGCAACATTACCGGCCTGTTCTAAGCCTGCTGCCCATAGCTGCTTGTCCGCCCCGCCGTGCCCACAAGGCCCGGCGGGGCTTTTGTTTTCTAGCCGCGCTTGTCTTGTAGATATGGACGGGCTCTGTCCGTCACGGGCTTTTGCGCGGGTAGAATGCATGGATAACTTGATGCTTACGGGCGACGGAAAGGAATCGTTGCATGGATCAGGACAAGACAACCGTGATGGGCGGCTACGGTTCCGCGCAGGCTGGCGATAGCGCCGATGCGACCCGCGTTGTTCCCAACCCCGGTTATACCGACCCCGCCGCGACGCAGCCTTCTGCCGAGCCAACCCGGGTTATGGGCTATGGCGACACAGCGCGGGATTCTTATGCCGTATCTTCGCAAGGCCCCTATGGCAACGCAGCTCCGGACCCGTTTGATTACGCGCCGCAGGATTCTTATGCCGCCTCGACGCCGAATCCCTATGATGACCTGCCGCAAAATCCCATTCCGCAGCCTCAGCAGACGACGTATATGCCTCGCACGGCGCAGTCTCGCTACGAGTCGCGCGAGCCGTATCGCGAGTACCCCAAGTCGATTCCGCAATATGGCGAGGACGAGGAGAAGAAGCCGTCGCGTTCGTCGAGCGTGATCAAGAAGATCCTCATCGTGCTGGCGATCTTCTTTGCGCTGTCGGTTGTGTTTGCCATTGTGTCGGGCATGCTCAACAAGCGAGGGAGTTCAACGGCTGATACCGCTGCCGAGCAAACCGAGTCCGCCTCGTCTAGCACCGTCGATCTGAGCGATATCCCGGGGCAGTACTGGTCCAACGCCAAGAAACTTCTCAAGTCGCGCGGCGCCAATCTTTCGAATGCCGTGGTCCTGACTGATGATGGCTCAACGCCCGTCATCGATGCCAACTGGGTCGTTACTTCTGCTTACTATAACGACAGCGGCAACCTCGAAATTCAACTCACGCACAAGAATAGCTCGGGCAACTCGCCCGACGGCCAAAGCGGTACCGACAGCTCGAGTTCCAATACGCTGGAGGACTTGAGCAACAAGGCACAGGAGTTGGGAGACAAGGCGCAAGAGCTGGGCGATACGGCACAAAACCTGGGCGACACCGCGCAGAACTTGGGCGACATGGCGACGGGTGCCTGGAATGCACTGCAAAACGGCATCTCGGGCGCGCAGGGAAACTAGCTGTTAAGCGGGCTACAGCTGCTCGGCCGGACGGTCGGGCGAGCTAAAGCCCGAGTCAAACGTAACGACGCATGAGGCATTGGGTCGGCGCTCGTGCACGATGCGCGTGACGAGCTCCAACAGCTCCTCGTCGGATATGTCAAAGTCGTCGGGACGCACCAGGTCAAACGAAACGAACCCGTCGTGCTCGTGCAGGTCGTGGATGGAAAGCGCGGGGTCGATCTGCGCTACGCCGCGCTTGACCCAGCCGCGCAGGTCATCACCGGTTGTTGCGATGGGGTCGCAGTGCAGCGTAATGCCAATGCCCATCTGGCGTTTGATATCGTGCTCGATGGTGTCCAGAATCTCGTGGTGCTCAAAGGCATCACCCTCGCCGGGCATTTCCACGTGTGCGCTGGCAAACTGACGGCCGGGGCCGTAGTCGTGTACCATGAGGTCGTGCGTGCCCAGGACCTGGGGGTACGACATGATCCTGTCGCGGATTTCCTGGACGAGCTTGGGGTCGGGCGCTTGCCCCAGCAGCGGGCTGATGGCGTCGCGCACCAGGCCCATGCCGCTGATGCAAATGAAGACGCCCACGCCCAGGCCCGCCCAGCCGTCGAGGTCAAAGCCGGTCGTTTGCGAAATAAGCGCCGCTGCTAAGACCGAGCCCGAGGTGATGACATCGTTTTTGGAGTCCTGCGCCGTGGCGATGAGCGTCTCCGAGTCGATGCGGTCGCCCAGCGTGCGGTTAAACGCGGCCATCCAGAGCTTAACGAGCATGGACGCAGCCAGTGCCGCAAGGGAAACGAGCGTGTAGGCGGTGGGGGAGGGCTTGATGATCTTGGTAACGGACTCGAGCACCAGGTTGATGCCGACGGCACAAACGAGGACGGCGACAAACAGGCCGGCGAGGTATTCGTAGCGGCCGTGGCCATAGGGGTGGCCTTCGTCTGCCGGGCGGCTGGCAAGGCGGAATCCGAGCAGGCTCACGATGTTGCTCGAGGCGTCGGAGAGGTTGTTGAAGGCGTCGGCGATGAGCGAGACGGAGCCGGCGAGCAGGCCCGCGATGCCCTTGGCTAGGCACAGGGCAATGTTGAGGCCAATGCAGATAAGGCTTGCGGCAAAGCCCGCGTTGGTGCGACAAGTTGTATCGACCGGCTCGTCCTCACTGCCGGGAACAAGCGTATGTACCAGCCGATTTACAAATAGCATGGCAATCGTCCTCACAATCATGGTTAAGGGGATAGTGTAGCTCGCATGGGCGCACCGTGCGCCGATGCTCAGAAAATGCAGCAATGGTCTGCTGGTGCTAACGAGTGGGGCTTCTTGTCCGACCGGGTGCTCCATTTTGGGCCACATGGGTATGGGCATGTGCCTGCCCGCCCGACATACTTAATGTCGACAGCCCCTGCGCAAAGGAGGACGTATCCATGGACGAGATGTTTGCCATTAAATGCCAAAACTGCGGCGGCCCTATGTACTCACACCAGGCTAAACGCAGCTTTGAGTGCGCCTATTGCGGCACGGTCGTTCCGTGGCAGGCCGATGCGGGGGAGCCCAAGAGCGCCCTGGGCATTCGCCATACGCCACTGACGGTTGTCGATGGACTGCTTAAGCTCACCTATGTGTCGCAGCTCGAGCGCCCGGAGGACCCGGACTGGTATTTCTTCAATTCGTACTGGCGCAACCAGTCGGTTCTGGAGCATCTGCTGTGGGAGGACCGCGGCACGGCTCAAGAGTTCCAAGAGGCAGCGCACGTGAGCATTCCCTGCCCCTTCTGCGGTGCGTCCTTTGAGGGGTCATCGACCCAGCGCGTGTTTGAGTGCCCGTCCTGCGGTAATACGATCGGCGTTGCCGACCTGCTCAAACCCGGTACCTTTAGCAAGCGCCTGACTATGGGCGTTGGTGCGGAGTATGTACCTGAGCAGGGTATTCCCTGCGAAATCTCGCCGCAGCAGGCACGTGCCAACGCGCTGCAGCTGGTGCGCCAGTACCCCGACGCCTTTGCCGGGCACGACGTGGAAGACGCGATTCAAAATGACATGATGCTCTTCTACTTCCCCATGGCGCTCGCGGATCTACGCATGATGGCGTCCTTCCCGGGCAAGGGGCTGAGCAAGGAGACCCTGGTGTACTACGAGGTGCTCGACTGGGCGTATTCCAGGGCAAACTACCTGGACGTTCGCCTTATGGGGATTTTGGAGCCGTGGGACTTTGCCAAGGTTGGGCCGTTTGACCCGGCCATGCAGGAAGGTGACTTCCGCGTTGTCTCCGTCGATGCATCTACCAAGGACCAGGTGGTCATTGATAAGCTGGCGCTCGACATTGCCGGCAACGATGCCGAGGCGGTGCTGGGGCTCAATAAAAAGAGCATCCGCGCCCGGGCGCGCAAGGCCCGCAAGCACAAGGATGGTTTGCTGATGGTGCCGGTCTACTTTGTCGATCGTCCGGCGACAGACAGCCGCGATGGCGAGCAGGTGCGCATTGCCGTAAACGGCCAGACGGGCCGCGCGGCCGCGGTGGTGTTTAGCGACAAGCGCGAGACGCATGTGGTGGCGCCACTCAACCCGAGCCTGCATCTGTCCGGTGAAAGCACTGTGCATGCCACGCCCATCGAGGTCAAATACGTTAAATCACCCTTCCTATATCAGATCGTGCGCCGTGGAGGCGGCGAGCAACCGCGCCAGGTTACAGCCGCCGTCGAGGGTTCCTACCGAGAAGAGAAGCCCAAGCGCCGTGGTCTTCTGGGTGCGCTATTTGGGAAGTAGGGAGTAGTGCCGGGGTGTCGGGCTGCATCACAAGGTCATTAGATGAATTTAAAAGTGCTGGGAACGTGCTAACATTGCCGATAGCCTTAATCTTGCAAAAGCGGAGGTCGGATTATGGGTTTTGCCGATCAGCAGCTTCAGATTCAGATACCGTATTCTCCTGACGACACGTTTAATGCCTTGAAGGCAGCTATGGAAAAGCTACCTAAAGTAAAAGTTGATAGCGCATCGCCCACAACAAGAACAGTTGCAGCCGAGATTGGTATGAGCCTTTGGTCCTGGGGTGAAAATGTCAGTATTTCGGTTGTTCCAGTTGAAGGTGGATCTGGCGTTACTGTCAACTCGTCATCTAAGGTCAGGACAAACGTACTAAACGGGGGCAAAAATGCAAAGAATATTGCCGAGATAGTCGATGCCCTATCGAAGGAGCTCGAGCAGTATCCGCAGGTTTCACAGACTATTGAGACGCTGGTGGATAGTGGTGATGTAGTTGCAAGGCCCGAGAGACTTGCAGCGCTGCGTGATAGTGGAGTACTTACCGAGGAAGAGTTTGCTGCAGAAAAGGCGAAAATCCTTTCGTAGTTAGACACGATGGTTGGATTTGCATTCTGGTATTGAACTTGTTTATACCAGGCTGAAAACATCGTGTGGAATAAAAGTGCGCAGTAGCCTCGCCTTATACAGCAATAGGGACCTCTTTGGGGCGTCCCGCCTTTGGTGCGTCGGCGAGTCGTGCCTCGATGGAAGCTTTGGACACCATTCGCTTGGTGCCATCCTTCCATGAATCCAACAGTTCAGCATTTATCAGTTGCGATACTCTTGCCGAGCTAACGCCAAGCATGCGCGCGGCATCCGCTGCGGTGACGGCGGGGGTATCGTTGAGTTCGCAACTGACGGCCACGGCGATAATTTTGCCACCGTGCTGCGGCTCGTGGCCAAAGTCCGGCGCAGGCAGGTCGACGCCACCCATAAGGTGATCGTCGACCATACATGCGAGAAAATCAGCGGCGCTTTCGACGGCGTCGTTTAGGTCGGAGCCGAACGTCCCACCTCCGCCCAGCGAGCCACATGGCACAGCGTCGACGACGCCGTCCGAATCAAAGACTCGAATTCCCATGTCACCTAGCGCCTTCGTGCGGGATTCCCGAAGTGACTAAAATGTGACCATAGAGGCAGTTTTAGCGAACCCCATGGGAGTGACACGCATGGACAACAACACCTTGCTGTTTCAGGACAAGGGTTCGGGTAGGTTTAAAGACGTCAAGATCTACCCTAACCGTATCGAGGTGCTCAAGAAGGGCGCTTTCGGCGGCAAGCACACCGAGATTGTCTACCTTAAGGACATCACGGGCGTCAATAGAATCAAAGGCCGCGATGTTTTTCTGCGTAACAGGCTGTTGACTGCTTGCGTCTTTAGCCTGAGCAGCCGTGCGAAGGCCCAGGAGTTTGTTAACGTGCTGAATATGGTGATGTAGCCTATGGCGGCGTTCGGGCCAAGGTAAAAATTGGGGGCACAGAACGGTGTCCTGCGCCCCTCGTCGGGTCGATGTGTCCAAAAGGGTCGGCTTGCCTATTCGCTAGCGCCTTCGCTGTCTTCGCGATCGTTGGCAAGCATTGCCGCGCCGGCGACCGTTGTCGCCACGGCGGCAGCGGCGAGCCCGGCGACGATGCCAGAGCCGTCGCCCGTGCCGGCGAGCTTCTCGCCCGATTCCTTGCTCTTGTTGCCCTTGCCGTTCTTGTTGGCGCTGCCCGCGTTGGTGCCGGTGCCGGTGTTGCCTGCACCGTCCGCGTTGCCCGAAGTCGTCACAGTAAAGCTTGCGGCTCCGTCGGTGGCGAGCGTGTAGTTTTGCGCCGCGTCGCCCAACAGGCCTTTCGCACGCACCCAATACGTCCCCGCGGCAAATGCCTCATCCTCGGCCATTGCCGTGCCCGGAGCGCCGTTTGCATCGTGCATAAACTCGAGCTGGGCGGTGCAGGCATCGCCTTCGAGCTTGCCGTCGAGCGGCGCCGCGATCTTTGCGCGCACGTCCTCGCCGGCCTTAAGGCCCTCGAGCCCTTCAAAGTGGGGCGTCAATGCGCGCGGGTCGATATCGATGGGCACGGAACCCTGCAGTTCCGTAACGGTCTCGTTGCCCAGGGCGTCGACATCCACGTATTCGATAGCAAACGTGTTGCCCGAAGCTGCCACGTTGAGTACGTTACTGCTGTCGACAAGGCGGAAACGACCCTCGCCAACGGTCTTTCCATCCCGGAGTGAGGCATCGCTCAACGAGTCGCCGTATGTCATGCGCATACGGGTCGGGAGGTAGTACGAAACGGTCTGCTTGCGCTTCGCATCGTAATTGCGCTGGTAGATGCTTCGGGCCAGTGCCGCATCAACAAAGTCGGACGCAATGATGCCAATGTGCTTGAGGCAGTCCTCCTTTGTGCTCTCATTTCCGGTGCTGTTTATATACTGGCTCTTGTATAGATGCTCGTTGACCACTCGTGCTGCGGTAAAAGGATTGCTTCCTTGCTTGTAGTTCGTGCAGCTGGTGTAGTTGATACACCAGCTGTGCTCCAGGACCTTTACCTTGGCCCCGTCATTGTCCTCGACGTCCACCATGATGCGGGCGAGCTTGGTTGTCTCCTGCAGCGCCATATCGACCCAGCCGATTTTGTCGGTTCCTGTGCATTCGTAATGGTCCTGGGCGTATACCTTGGTGCAATAGGGCTCTTCGTCACCCGTTTTCCCCACGGCTTCAGATCGCGTCGAAAATGTTGGTGTAAGGGTGACACCCTAGCGCTCGTTTAACGAAG
>CALBOJ010000057.1 GCA_937896835.1 uncultured Collinsella sp. | reverse complement strand
TTTACAGATATTTAAGTATCTGATTAATAAAGTAATTAAATACTTTACCAAATTTTGGGTCTCGACTTCTTTAATTGATTGGTGGTAATCAATTAAGGCTCGCAGTTAAAGTTTCTCAGGCTTTAACTGGTCGTGGCTCTTTTTTTGTATTCTTTATTCAGTTCGTTGTTTCGTTATATCTAGTATATCGCTTTTTTACCTAAAAATACAAGCAGTTTATCAGGCTAATTAGCTTGTTTTGATCCGCCTGCTCGATAGGAAATGAGCATTGACGGCTTCGATACTCCTCTGCTTTTCAGCTTGGAATTTGGATGCTCGTTGAACTTCCGGAGGGGAGCGTTTTATTAAGCTATCGAGATTCTGGGCAGGAGCTCTCACCGGTCTTCGATAGTGGGACTAGCTTAATTCGCGACACAGTGTGTCACGAATTGGAGTAGTCGTTGGGTGTCCTTCAATGGCTAGTCATACAAGAACGTCCAAGTGCCGGATTTTGTCATTAAGAGTCGTCCCTAACGACTATTCTGGAGGGTCGTGGTCAAAAAAGGGCAAATATGAGTACTGTTGCCATTATGGTTGCATTAATTTTGCTGTAAAAAGTTGCTCCTGATGAGATTTGTTCCCATTAGGAGCAACTTTTATTGAACATATGAGGAGAAATAGCGTCAGCTGCGGGCGCATGGGACGTTGAATAGTTCCTGAAATGATCAAAATTGCTGCTACTAAACAGGGGCAGTACTCATATTTGCCCTTTTTTGACCATAGCTCCCTCGGAAACTCTTTCCCGAGGCATCAAACAGCCATAATCCAAAGGTCGCCTCAAACAATTAGCCGGTTAAGAGCGTCCATGGCTACCCAAAAGTTGTACGCCAGCATCCGAAGATGTCGAAAAATGTCGACGTTGGATGCTGACGTACATGTTTGGGTTCGGCGGGGGACCAGTTATTGGGGACGTTCTTTAACGACTACTCATTTAAGTGCGTCCCCAATGAGTGCAATGAGTGTTAGAGCAGGTTCTTCTGTACCCACGCGATGATGTCGCTCGACTCGTAGAGCGGCTTGCCGTCGATGAACAGGCTGGGAACCTGGCGCTTTCCGCCGACGGCGATGAGTGTCTGCTCGGCTTCGGCATCGGTCGAGATATTGCGCTCGGGGACGGTCACGCCGTTATCGGCCAGGAAACGCTTGACCTTCATGCAATACGGGCAGCCGGTCATAACGTATAGCTCGAGTTCGTGATTAGTAGCCATGGGTCTCCAATCGGTTGAAGTTTTGATTGAGATACCCAAAGCCGTCGCGGTCTATGCGCGAGTTAGCGATGACTCGATGGCCTGAACCAAAAACGCCGTAGCGCCTGTGCCGCAGGGCTTGTCGTAGTAGTCGATAAAGCGCTGGTCGGCCAGATAGCCGTGAGCGAGGCCCAGGTATGCTTCGTCTTGGGGCTGGTGTCCCCAGTTAAGGCCAATCCATCGACGGTGCATTGCGACGAGCTCGCGGGCTTCGTTGCTCTCTGGGTCGCCTTCGCCCATGGCGATCGAGAGCTGGCCCAGAATAGCGCGTTCAAGTTCTTTCATGTCGTTCCATGTCTCGGGGTCCATGTCCAGCAGCGCTTCGTTTGCCGCATCGATGGCTTCGTTGCCATAGCGCGCCCGCGCCTCGGCGCCGTAGCGCTCCTCGTTTTCCTGCACGGTGCGCCAGCGCTCCAGTTGCGGCAGGACGGCGCCCATGAGCGAGACGGCCTCGTCGAGTGACATACCGGTGTTTTGCGCCAGACGCGGGGCGCAATCCTCGATCATCGCCTCCATCGTAGTCTCGTAGGTGTACTTGCCGCGGTCGTAGCACCACTTGCAGTAATGGTCGGTCGTGGCGCCCGCGGCATCGGTGCCGCAGTCGTCGGGCGTGAGTATCATGCCGCAGCTCTGGCAATAGTGCTCGGGCATTTCGAGCAGGTGCGACAGCGGTTCTCCGGTTACGGCGGCAATGAGCTTCATCATGTCGATGCCCGGTGTGACCTCGCCGCGTTCCCAACGGCTGACGGCTTGGCGCGTGACGTAGAGCTTGGCGGCGAGCTGCTCTTGGGTGAGATTGTTGGCGCGACGGACGGCGATGAGCTTTTCTGCGAAGGCCATAACGGCTCCTTTCTGCTGGTTGATGGCTTAAGCATACGCGGCGGCAGGCACCCTTCCAAGCAACCGTTGGTTGCATGCAGATGGCGATGAGCGGGAATCGCGGCCCCTCGCCCGCGCACCAGTGCCGTACAATGACCGGCATGGAACCTATTGCACACATACATACCGACCTGCCGCAGAAGTTCGGCATTCCGCGCAACAGCTTTTTGGCGCCTCATCTTGAGGGGCGCATCGTCTTTGAGCAGGAATTTGCCTTTAACGCGGCAGTTGAGGGCCTGGACTCCTTCTCTCACCTATGGCTGCTCTGGCGCTTTGAAAACGGAACGCCCGGCGGCACGGCGGAAGACATCGCCGCCGATGCCAAGGCGCAGGACAGGTCCGGCACCAACGCCAAGTGGTCGAAGACCGTGCGTCCGCCGCGCCTGGGCGGGGCCGAGCGCGTGGGCGTGTTTGCCACACGCAGTCCGTTTCGCCCTAATCCTATCGGTCTCACCTGCGTCAAGCTCGACCGCGTGGAGCTTACCGACGACGGTCCCATCATTCATGTGCTGGGAGCCGATCTGCGCGACGGCACGCCCATCTACGACATTAAGCCCTACATTCCGTTTGCGGACTGCCACCCGGATGCAACGGGCGGCTGGATTGAGGATACGCCGTGGCAAGAGCTCGATATCGAGTTCCCGCAAGCGCTGCAGGAGATGGTCCCGCCCACAAAGCTCCCCGGGTTGGTCGAGGTCCTTCGCCAGGATCCGCGCCGCGCGGGTAGCAAACACGAGCCAAACCGCGTCTACCATCTGGCTTACGCTGGGCTTGACATATCCTTTACGGTTGATGGAACCAGGTTGACGGTAGCCGCCGTCAACGACGCGCGGGATTAGCCGGCCATTCGCCGGCGCCCGCCAAATTCAACGCCAAGCCCCATGCCAAAACCGCCCACGCTGGTGGACAATAACGCCTACCAAAACAATCCGCTTTGCACGGGAGCTCAGCATGAAATACGACTTTACTTCGCTTATCGACCGCCACGGCATGGACGCCATCGCCGTTGACTCCTGGGGCGAAATCCCCGGCATGGCTCCGAACGCACCCGACGAGGGCTTCGACCGCATCCCCATGTGGGTAGCGGACATGAACTTTGCCACGGTGCCCACGGTCCAGGAGTACATCATTCAGCGCGCCCAGCATCCCATGTTTGGCTATTTCGATCCGCGCCCCGAGTACTTCGACCGTATCATCGAATGGCAGAGCCGCCGTAATGGCGTCGAGGGTCTGCTCCCGGAACATATCGGCTACGAGAACGGCGTGCTGGGCGGTGTCGTGTCGACCCTGCGCGCGTATGTCCAGCCGGGCGATGCGGTGCTGGTCCACAGCCCTACCTACATCGGCTTTACCAAGTCCATCGAAGCGGCGGGCTATCGCATTGTCCACAGCCCACTCAAGCTCGACGACCAGGGCGTGTGGCGCATGGACTTTGAGGACATGGAACGCAAGCTCACCCAAAACCACGTTCATGCCGCGGTGTTCTGCTCGCCGCACAATCCCTGCGGGCGCGTATGGGAGCGCGACGAGATTGAACGCGCCATGGACATCTATCGCCAGCAAGATTGCGTGGTGATCTCGGATGAGATCTGGTCCGACATCATCCTGCCGGGTCACAAGCATATCCCGACGCAGTCGGTGAGCGAGGATGCCCGCATGCGCACGGTCGCCCTCTATGCGCCGAGCAAGACGTTTAACCTTGCGGGCCTGGTCGGCAGCTACCACATCATCTATAACGAGACGCTGCGCGACCGCGTGTGCGCCGTGTCCAATAAGACCCACTACAACGAGATGAATGTCCTTTCGATGCATGCGCTTATCGGTGCCTACCAGCCGCAGGGCTACGAGTGGGTGGACGAGCTCAACCAGGTGCTTGCCGGTAATATCGAGTACTTCTGCACGTATGCAGAAAAACACTGGAAGGGCGTTGCGTTTTCGCGTCCGCAGGGCACGTACATGGTGTTTCTGGACTGCACCGAGTGGTGTCGCGAACATGGCCGCGATATTCAGTGGCTGCTCGACGAGGGGGCGCGCGTGGGCGTGGGGTATCAGGACGGCCGTCCGTTCCACGGGCCCTGCCACATTCGCGTGAATCTGGCGCTGTCGCTTTCGCGCGTAAGGGAGGCGTGCGACCGCCTGGACCGCTACGTTTTTAATGCACGGTAAGTGAGCACTGCATGCGGGGCCTTCTGCCAAGTTGGCTGGAAGGCCCCGCATAGTAAAGCATCTGTAACAATTGGGTGCTCGTGTGGTTTTGTTTGCTATTATCTTTAACCATTTAAGTCTGTAAACAGGATCGTATGGAGCTCGATGAAAAGACCTCGCCGCTCGGTTGCCATATCGTTGCTTGTTGTGCTTGCAGTAGCGAGCGCCCTTGTCGTAGCGATAGCTGGCTGCTCCGGGTCGAATGACGGAGCCTCGACGTCTGCATTAGAAGGTCTGGACGCCTCGCAAGTCAAAGACGACGACCTTAAGACGCTCAACGTCGGAAGCGACCTCTATCCACCGTTTGTGTATACCGACGAGTACGGCGATATCGTTGGCCTGGATGTCGAGATATTGACCGAGGCTTTGGCTCGCATTGGTTACAAGCCAAAATACCAGCTGATCGACTGGGAAAAGAAGAAGGAGCTGCTGGCGAGCGGCGAACTCGATTGTGTCATGGGCAGCTTTAGTATGACGGGTCGCGAAAACGAATATCGTTGGGCCGGCCCGTACCTTGCGAGCCGCCAGGTGGTCGCGGTCGATCCCCAGAGCGATATCTACACGCTTGCCGATCTTGAGGATAAGATCGTGGCGGTTCAGTCCACCACCAAGCCCGAGGACATTTTGCTCAATCGCATAAATGAAAACGTTCCGCAGATCAAGGAACTCTACAGCTTTTCGGACGGTTCATACCTGAACCCGGCGCTCGTCGAGGGCCTGGTCGACGCTATCGCCGCGCATGAGTCCTCGTTCCTCACCTACGAAAAAGACTATGGTGTGACATATCGCATTTTGGATGAGTCGCTGCTAGAGGTCGGTTTGGGCACCGCTTTCGATATCAACGATACGCGTGGCATCGACGTCAAGCTCACTCATGCCTACCAAGAAATGCTTGCCGATGGCACCATGGAACGCCTGGTGTCAAAGTACTTCGATGACCCTTCGCCATTTTTGAATATGGAGGGCCTGTCATGATCGATGCGCCCGACCACGCTGCTCAGGAGCGGGGCAATCGTTCGGCAGGGGCATGGCTCCTTGTCGCTCTGCTGGGGATAGCGCTCTCGGTTGTTGCCGGCATGATGAGCTACGGTTACACGACGGCCCAAGCCGAGCAGCGCTTTGCCGACGTTGTCGATTACGTGGCGACGCAGAGCCTTTCCTACGATGCATTCAACAGCGCCTATACGACCAAAAACCTGATTCGCGTTATGGAGATCGCCGGAGAGGCTGCCCGCGATATGGAGCGCGACGGTTCAGTGGATAACGCCATGCTGGAGCAATACGCCGACCAGTTCAACGTGAGCGCGCTGATCGTGACGGACGCATCAGGCAATTTGGTGTCCGAGTCCTCGACGGATGGCGTGGGCTACGAGTCGCTCGCTACGTATCTCAAGGAAGCACCCGTGCTGGAGGTGGCAGCCCATCCGCTTAAGTCCTATACCGCCCGCATTACGCTTTCGGATGATTCGGTCGCAGACATTGGCTGCGTAACCCGGCAGGATGACGAGGGCATCGTTGTCGCAGTAAGGCATCAGAGCGCGAGGGCAGTTGCAAGCAATACGCTCAAACTGCAGAGCTTGCTTGATGGCTATGAAACCATCGATAGCGGCAATATTGTGATCGAAAGCGACGGCAAGGTCGTTGCGACCAATGCCGTTGAACCCACTGTATTGGGCGTATTCGATCTGCCTGCGACGGACGTCTTCATTGTCGACGGTATTAAGGATCGATGCCTGGCCGGTAAGGTCAAATTGATTAACGCCGACGGCGAGTGGTATTTGGGCACATTTGGAAAAGCGCACAAATTCTATGTGTACACCTATGCTCCGGCGCGGCGCTACTTTGAGGTCGTCGCGGCTGTTGCTGCCGGCGTGCTGGCGCTCTACAGCGGTGTTGTAGCCGTTGTTGTGATGGTGCGTCGCCGCGCTGATCGTCGGCGTTTGACGGACTTGCTGCAGCAGGAGCGCGACTATGGCGACAAGCTGGCAAAGGCGGCGCGTGAGGCCTCGTCTGCCAACTCGGCAAAGACGGAGTTTCTGCGTCGCATGAGCCACGATCTGCGCACGCCCATCAACGGCATTCGCGGCATGGTCGAGGTTGGCGATGCCAATGCGGACGATCTGCAAAAGCAGACTGAGTGCCGCTCAAAAATCTGGACGGCATCGGGACTGCTGCTCGACCTTGCCAACGAGGCGCTCGATATGAGTCGCCTGGAGAGCGGGCAGGTCGACCTGAACCTCGTGCCCATAAATTTGGTGGCCCTCAACTGTGAAGTGCGCGATATTCTGGAGCGCCAGGCCGAGGAGCGTCTGGTGACAATTATCTCCGACCAGCAGACGCTTAATCATCCCTATGCGCGGGTGAGCGTGACGCACCTCAAGCGTTTGTTGCTCAATATTGCCGGCAATGCCGTCAAGTACAACCGCCAGGGCGGCTATGTCCGCCTGGTGTGCCGCGAGGTGGAGCCAGCGGATGGCGTCCCCGTCTATGAATACACGATCGCCGACAACGGTATTGGCATGAGCGAGGAGTTCCAAAAGCACCTCTACGAGCCGTTTTGCCGCGAGGAGCAGCAGGTGGAAGGCGCTTCGTCGGGAACTGGCCTGGGCGCGCCTATCGCAAAACAGCTGGTCGAGCTTATGGGCGGAACCATGAGCTTTACGAGTGTCTTGGGGCAGGGGACGACGTTTACCATTCGCCTGCCGTTCGAGAAGTGCGACCGCTCCGAGATTCCTCAGGCAGCTCCCGCGGATGCGGGAGACGGCGATGCGCTCCAGGGCTTGCGCGTTTTGCTCGTAGAGGATAACGATCTGAATGCCGAGATCGCGCAGTTTACGCTCAGCCGTGCCGGTGCCATCGTGACGCATGCTAAGGATGGTGAGTCTGCCGTCGAGATGTTTACCGCGAGCGCACCGCACGAGTACGACGTGGTGTTGATGGACATCATGATGCCTGGCATCGATGGCCTTGAGGCCACGCGTCAGATTCGAGCACTCGATCGCGAGGATGCCGCGACCACGCCGATTATCGCCGTGAGTGCCAACGCCTTTGCCGACGACCGTAGGCTTTCGCGTGAGGCGGGCATGAACGCGCACCTGAGCAAACCTGTGAGCTCGCAAGAGCTCGTCGAGGCGCTAGCGCACATCGCCGCCGACGCTTCATAAGCATATGGCTCGGTTCCAAGGTGGGCTGGAACCGGGCCATATTACTATTGATGAGACCTGCTGAGGGGCTTACTTTTCCTGAATCTGCTTGCCGCAAAGATGCTCAATCGTAATCTCGTAGAGCTGGACGCCCTTAATGTCCTTGGCGATTTCCTCTTCGACTTCCTCGGCAGAAGGGTAGTACTTAAGGGCGAGCTGGCGGACTTTATCCTCGATAAACGCGGGGGTGTCATTCGCCAGGCGACAGCGGCCAAAGACCACGGTGCTCATAACGTAGGGAGCCCAGTCACCGTTCTTGTGCCACTCGTTGCCGTAAACGGTAAAGCAGACCTTGTCATCGCGCTTGAGTGCGTCGACCTTGTGGCCAGCCTTGGCGCCATGGAAATAAATCTTGTCGTGCTCGGTGTCAAAGAAGTAGTTGACGGGAATGGCGTACGGGTAGCCATCGTCGCCGTTGACGGCAAAGACACCGCGCTTGCAGGCAGCGAGCAGTTCGCGCGCTTCCTCGTCAGTGATGGCGCGTTTCTTTCGACGTAGGGGCCTAAACATCGTTGGATTCCTTTCTGGTCATGCGTGGTAGTTGAGCACAAACTATAGCGAAACGGACCCGTCTTTCTTGATGCGGGCGAGTATGTTTTTGAGCTTGTTAAAGTCGAGCGGTTTGGACAGATGGGCGTTCATGCCGGCGTCGTGTGCCGCCTTGGCGTCCTCGGCAAAGGCATTGGCGGTGAGCGCGATGATGGGGATATCGGCTGCATCGACCTTCTCGCTCAGACGGATCGTGCGGGTTGCCTCATAGCCGTCCATGTCCGGCATCATAATGTCCATCAGGATCGCATCGAAGCTGCCGGCGGGATGAGACAGGTACAGATCGACGACTTCGTTGCCGTTGGCGGCGCGGGTGACCACGACGCCCTCGGATTCTAGCAGCGCCTGGGCAATCTCGGCATTCAATTCGTTGTCTTCGGCGAGCAGTACGTTCATGTCGGCGAGCGAGCAGTCGAGCGCCCTCTCGACCGTATCTGCCCGCGGCTGGGGGTTCTTGTCGATATCGAGCGGAATCTCCACGTAGAACGAAGTGCCCACATGGAGCTCGCTGGTGACTTCGATGGTGCCGCCCATCAGTTCAATAAGCGACTTGACGATTGGCATGCCCATGCCGGTTCCTTGGAACTTGCTGCGCGCATCGTCACCTTCTTGGGCGAACGGCTCATAGATATGCTTTAAAAACTCGGGAGCCATGCCAATGCCGGTATCCGAAACACTAAAGCAAAAGAGCGCGCGCCCGTTATCGAGTGGCTTGGTCTTTGAGCTAAAGGTGACGGAGCCGCCGTGCTTGTTGTACTTAATGCTGTTGTCTAACAGGTTGATCATGACCTGTCGGATATGGGTGGGACTGCCGATCATGTATGGCCCCGTGGCGTACGTCAGGCTATTGTCCTGCATTGTGATGCCGTTATCGGATGCGCGGAGCTTGCACAGCACCAGCGTATCGTCACAGAGCTTTTTGAGGTTAAAAGGCGCATGTTCCAGTGTCAGCTTGCGGTCTTCGATTTTGCCCATCTCGAGGATGTCGTTGATCAGCGAGAGCAGGTGATTGGCGGCAACGCGCGCCTTGGCACGGCTCTCGCGGGCGACTTGCATATCGCCTTCTTTCAATTCCTCGATCTCGATAAGGCCCAGGATACCGTTGAGCGGCGTACGGATGTCGTGGCTCATGCGCGTGAGGAATGCCGTCTTAGCGGCGTTGGCAGCATCGGCTTTTTTGCGCTCGGTTCGAGCGCGCGCGAGCGCCCAGATGAGCAGGACGATGCCGACCGACAACATACCGATGAGGGTGGCTGCAATGGCGGTGCGGTTGCGATAAAGGAATTGAAGCGTGTTGGATTCCTGGGCCGTGTACGACGTGGAGGAGAAATTGCTTGCGGAGAGCGATTCTCCGGCATTGATGATGCCCTTGTTGATGATTCCCAGCAGTTCGGGCTTGCCGCGCGACATCAAGCACGCGAGGTCACAGGTGTCAGGGAGCTCGACCGTCTCGCAGTCCTCGAGATCATAACGGTCACCGATGGTTTTTACGCGTGAACTGGGAGCGACGATGCAGCGCGCCGTTCCCTTCCTGAGGGCGTCGAACGCTTCATCGTCGGATTGGTATTCGGTTACGGTCGCTGTGGGGAATAGACTTTCAAGTGCATTTCGGTTGACAAACGATGATTTGGTACAGGCGATGTTCTGAAGGTCTTTTTTCAGGTTACTGCCGGTGTGGATGGCGGTGAGGGACATGGTCCCCAACGATACCGACTGCACAACGCCTGATTGCTCGGCAAACCAGTAATCTCGGTATGCCGGCAGCGCAACGTCTATGCTTCCCTCTGACAGGGCCTTTGACATCATCTTGTAGCTATCAAAGGCGACGGTTTTGACCGTAATGCCAAATTTATCGTGTAGCGTCGTCGCAAGCGATGCGAGCGAGCCTTCCATTTTGCCGTCTTCGTCTTCGTTGCAGTAGGGGAGTTTGCCCGTAATGTAGCCGAGCGTGATGGTGTTGTTGTTTGCTTTGAGCCAGGCGCGCTCATCGCCGGTGAGCGAGGATGATCCGCTGTTTTGCGCTGAATAGTTCGATTTGACCTCGTCGTTATAGCGGGGGTTGACGCGGTTGATTGCCGCCATTGCGGAGTTGATGTTGTCCATCAGGTCGGGGCGGCTTTTGGGAACGGCAAAGTAGTAGTCGCTCGAACCGACGTAGAACATGGGCGACGCCTCGGGCGACGAAATGGTGTCGTTCATGATGATGGCGTCGACCTCGCCGTTTGCGAGCGCGTCAAAGAGAACGGAGCCTCCGTCATACTCCCTGTATGTGCAGGCGACTCCCTCGTTGGCGAGCCACTGCTGGCCGACGATGGTTTGCATAACACCGGAGTTGTAACCGATGGTGAGACCCTGGAGTGCTTGAGGGTCACCCTTGGCCAGGTCGTCACGGTCGGGCCTGGCGTAGATGTAGTAGCGCTCGGTGCCCTCGGGGTTCGAGGAAAAGAGCAGCTTTTGGGCGCGTTCCTCGGAGTAGGAGATGTTGGGCATGAGGTCGATTTCGCCCGCCTCGAGCATGTCCATAAGCTCGGTGAAGGTGCCGGAGACGTATTCGTACCGCCAGCCGGGCGTGTAGTACGACAGGGTCTGGAGGTACTCGTAACCCCATCCCGAGAGACGCTCGCCGGGGGTGCCGTTCTGGAAGCCCTCGTTGTTGACGAGCCAGCCGACGCGGACCGTCTTGACTGGCTGACTAGAGTCATCGGCAAAAGCCTGGACAGGCGCGATGGAACTCAGTGCGGCAAGCGCGGCAAGCACAATGGCCAGGGCGCGACATATAACTGAACGAAGGACAGTGGCAGCTCTCACATGCAATCCTAACGAATCGAGAAAATACCGCATAAGGATACCAGCTCAGCCTGCCCAGTCGGCAGCTGTACCGCTAAACGCTCCCGCCCGGCAGTCATCGGGGTCGTTCTTAAACGACTAGTCATTGGGGACGTTCTTGTTTGACTAGTCATTTAAGAACGTCCCCAATGACTAGTTTCGTTTGCGGGGGAGGCGTGGGAAAATACCGAGCGAACGTGATTGGTTGTCCGTGGAAGGGGTCGCGATGAAAAAGCTCAGGACGCTTGCCGATGTGTTGCGACAGGCTGGCTTTGCGCGCATCACGGGTCTGTTTCTTATCTTTTACCTGCTGTGCTCGACGGCCGTCTGGCTGTCCGAGCCAACGACCCTTACGTTTGGCGATGGCCTGTGGTTTAGCTTTGAGACGGTCTCGACGATCGGCTTTGGCGACATTCCGGCCGAGACACCGGTTGCCCGCGCCATTACCGTCATTCTGAGCATCATCAGCATCTTCTACATCGCCATGCTCACGGGCGTGGCGGTGAACTACTGCAATACGCTTATCAAGATGCGCCAAAAGGACACCATGGCGCGCTTTATGGATGATCTGGAGCATTTGGAAGAGCTCGATCGCGACCAGCTCGCCGATCTGTCGCGCCGTGTGCGCGAGTATCGTCGACGCCAGCGCTAAGACGAACGTCGTGCGCCACAACAAGGGGGACCAAACATGAACATCACCGTCTACCTGGGCGCGAGCGTCGGCAACGACCCGGCGTTTCTGCCCGCAGTGCAGGAGCTGGGCAATTGGATTGGCGCCAACGGACACGCGCTCGTATACGGCGGGTCCAAATCGGGACTGATGGGCGCGCTCGCCGATAGCGTACTCGAGGCAGGCGGACATGTGACGGGTGTGGAGCCGAGCTTTTTTATCGAGGCAGAGTTTCAACACGACGGAATCGACGACCTTATCGTGACGAGCGACATGGCCGAGCGCAAAGCCAAGATGATCGAGCTCGGCGATGCGTTCATCGCATTTCCGGGCGGCACGGGCACGCTCGAGGAGATTGCCGAGGTTATGTCCGCGGTGTCGTTGGGACATTTGGACGCGCCGTGCATCTTGTACAACCTCGGGGGCTACTACAACGATCTTAAGGCGCTGCTCGAGCACATGATTGATAAGGGACTTTCGAGCCCGCAGCGCCAGCAGGGTATTTACTTTACCGAGGATCTGTGCGAAATCGCATCAATTATCAACGGATAAGCCTTGAGCTTGTCCCGCCGTGGTCCCCGGTGGCTCCGCTTGCGGCGCAGACGGTTGGCTTGACTGGGCAACGCTCGCTCTACAATAAAACGTATCTATGTCGACTTTGACCGCGGGAGGACCCGATGGATAACCTTGCCAAACCCACGAACCGAGCGCTGTTTTTGGTCAGCGTTGCCGTGACCGGTGCACTCGCGGGTGCCGCAGTCTGGCTGTTCTTTTTTGCGATGGAGCACGGTATCGACTATCTATGGACCGAGATTCCGCACGCGCTGGGCGTCGCTTCGCCCGAGCTTGCCAGCGGCCCGTTTGGCTTTCTGCCGTACCCGTTTTTTGTCTGCCTGCTGGGCGGCCTGTTAATCGGTCTGTACGAAAAGATGACAGGCACCAAGACCGATGACCTCAACCAGGTGATGGCTAAGGTTAAGCAAGACGGGCGCTACCCGTACGACAACCTGGGCAAGCTTTCGCTCGCGGCATTGCTGCCGCTGCTGTTTGGCGGAAGCATTGGACCGGAGGCCGGCCTGACCGGCGTTATCGCCGGTCTGTGCAGCTGGGTCGGCGACCGCATGCGTCGCTTTGGCGCCGAGTTTAGGGAGCTCACGTTGCTGGGCACCCAGGCTGCCCTGACGGCGCTCTTTACCGCGCCCGTCTTTGGCTTTGTGGCGCCGCTCGCCGGTAGCACCGACGGCCAGGGTGTCGGCGATGGCGAGGATTCCGAATCCGGTGAGATCACCATCAGGCTGCCTAAGGCGCAAAAGACCGTGGTTTACGGCATCGCGATTGCTGGCGGCCTGGGCACCTACCTGCTGCTCGGCCAGCTCATGGGCGGCGGCATGGGTATGCCGAGGTTCGAGGCTGCCGTGGTGGGCAACCTGGAGCTTACCTGGCTCATTCCTCTGTCGCTGATCGGAACAATCTGCGGCTGGCTGTACTTTGTCTCTGAGCACGCGAGCGAAGCGCTTGCTCATGCAATAGGGGCGCGCCCTGTCGTCAAAGCCATGCTGGCCGGTCTGGCGCTCGCCATCTGCGGCACGGTCCTGCCCTACACCATGTTTGCCGGCGAGACGCAGGCCGACGTGCTCATGGAAACCTATCTGACCATTCCCGCCGGCGTGCTTATCGCGACCGGTCTCGTTAAGGCCATGCTGACGC
>CALBOJ010000056.1 GCA_937896835.1 uncultured Collinsella sp. | reverse complement strand
CAGCGCCAGTAATATTTATTAACTGGTTAGCAAAAATTATAAAGTAGTTTATAATTAGGACGGCTGAAAGAGGTCGGCCCATGCAACTTCCTACCTTTCGGGAAATCATTGCCCTACTCAAGCACGATGGATTCGCGAAGGTCGCGCAGGTCGGTAGTCATGCTAAGTATGTTTCTGGTGACCGCGTTGTCACCGTGAACGGCTCTGGTGGTGATCGACCAAAGAAGGGCGCGTGGGCAAGTATTCGTCGCCAAGCTGGATGGTAGTTGGAGGCAAAATGAGGCAGCGATTTACCTATGACTGCGTTCTCATAAAAGAAGACGATGGTTACTGCGCTAGCTTCCCGCAGATTCCCGGAGCCTTTGCCGATGGCGATACGCGCGAAGAAGCGATTGCCCATGCCACCGAGGCGCTGATGGCGTTTTTGGCCGATGACCTCAACAACGGTTTGACTCCGGCGGGGTACGAACGCTCGGCCGAGGTCGTGGCCCTTTCAGTCGAAATCGACCACGAGGACGCTCGGGAAGCGGCGTGCCGAACATTTAAAGACGCAGCGCTGGACCTCAAAGTCTCCGCTCCGCGGATTACCGCGCTGGTCAAAGCCGGAAAGCTCGATATTGAACTCGTCGACGGCCGTCGGATGATAACGATAGACAGCATCGAGCGCTACGCCGCCCAAGAACGCCACGCCGGCAGGCCAAAGAAGTTCGTCGCAGTCCAATAACCCCCTCACTTTCACCGACTACTAGAGCCGCTCACCAAACCAACATGCGCTCTGGGCAAATAGATTGAACGTTTCGTGCGAGAATGCCCCACAGTAAACAAACTTGCACCAGAGCGTAAGGGGCTGGCATACACATGCAGACGGTCTATCGGGTATACGAGGGAGCGCGGGAGCCGCATCGGCTTGCCGTCGAGCGTACGGCCGAGGTGCTCGGCTGTGGCGGTCTGGCCCTGATCCCGACCGAGACCGTCTATGGTGTCGCTGTGGCAGTTAACGCCTTTTCGGACGCCGTGCCTCAAGATACAAGCGAATTCCCATCGTGGCCGCGCGATCCGCAGGCCACCGTCAACGGTGCCGCGGTCCCCGCGCTCGGTACCGGCTATCGTCGTATCTTTACCCTCAAGCAGCGCGAGCTCACCCAAACGGTTGCCTGGCTGGTCGATGATGCCGAGGCGCTCGATCGCTATGGCGTGGATATTCCTAACGAGGCCCGCGTGCTCGCCCGACGATGCTGGCCGGGCGCCCTGACTATCGTGGTCAAGGCGGCCCCCTGCGTGCCGACCTTTATGCGCGCCGCCGACGACACGGTGGCGCTTCGCGCTTCGGCCTCGCCCGTGGTGCAAGCGCTCATCCGCGCCTGCGGCAGCCCTCTTGCCTGCACCAGCGCCAATACGCATGGCGCGCCCGCGCCGGCAAGTTTTGCCACGGTGGAGGAGCGCATCCTGGAGGGGGTCGATGTTGCCGTCGACGCCGGTGAGACCCCGTGTCGCGACGCCTCGACCATCGTGTCGTTCCAGCACGGCGGGCTCCAGATCCTGCGCCAAGGCGCACTTCCCGCATCAGAGATCGAACGGGTCCTGTCCGACCCGATGCAATAGAAAGGTGTAAGCGATGTCGTTGAATCTGGGCAGCCTGGGCATGGAAGATGCCTCGTTTAACTTTGGCGGTTCCTACATCATGGCGCTCGACTGCGGCACCACCTCGGTACTTGCGACCATCGTCGACGAGTACGGATGCATCGTCGCGCAGGCACGTCGCAGCGTCAAAACCAGCTTCCCACGTCCCGGTTGGGTAGAGCAAGACCCCATGGCGGTCCTTGCCAGCCAGATCGCCGTCATGATGGAAGTCCAGTTTAAGAGCGGTATCCACTCCGACCGCATTGCCGCCATCGGCATCTCCAACCAGCGCGAGACCACGGTGGTCTGGGACCGCGTGAGCGGTCAGCCGATCTATAACGCCATCGTATGGCAGTGCCGCCGTACCGCGCCGGCAATCGAGGCGTTGGTTGAACAGGGTTGCGAGGAGCTGGTGCGCTCCCGCACGGGACTCACGCTCGACCCGTATTTCTCGGCCTCCAAGGTACAGTGGATTCTCGACAACGTCGACGGCGCACGCGAGAGCGCGGCGGCGGGCGACCTCATGTTTGGCACCATCGACACCTGGCTCATCTACAACCTCACCGGCGGCCAGGTCTTTGCCACCGACTACACCAATGCCAGCCGCACGGCACTCTTTAATATCCATACGCTCGATTGGGACGACGACCTGCTGGCGCTCTTTGACGTTCCACGTTCCATGATGCCCGAGGTTCGCTGGAGCTCGGGTGACTACGGCCGCGTCGCGAGCGACATCATGACCAACATGCCGCCCATCATGGGTGTGGCGGGCGACCAGCAGGCGTCGCTGTTCGGTCACTGCTGCTTCCATCCCGGCCAGACCAAAAACACCTATGGCACGGGCTGCTTTATGCTCATGAACACCGGCGACGAGATCGTCGAATCCAAGAACGGTCTGGTCTCCACCATCGGTATCGCTGCGAACGGGAAGATCAGCTATGCGCTCGAGGGCTCCATCTTTGCTGCCGGTTCCACCATGAACTGGCTTCGCAACAACATGGGCATCATCTCGAGCGTGAGCGAGTCGGCACAACTCGCCGCTTCGATTAGCGACAACGAGGGCTGCTACTTCGTTCCCGCCTTTGCGGGTCTGGGCGCTCCCTGGTGGGACCCGCATGCCCGCGGTATCGTGTGCGGTCTGACCGGCGCCTCGAGCCGTGCGACCATCGTACGTGCCGCCTGCGAATCCATGGCATATCAGAGCTACGACGTGCTGCGCGCCATGGAGCAGGACGTGGGGCTTTCGATCGAGCGCCTGTCTGTCGATGGCGGTGCCTCGCGCAACGAGTTCATCATGCAATTCCAGGCCGACCTGCTGGATATTCCCGTGCTGCAATGCGAGACGGTGGAGACCACGGCAATCGGTGCCGCGTACTTGGCGGGTCTTGCCGTCGGCTATTGGGAAGACCTGGAAGAGCTGGAGCAAAATGCCCAGATCGTTAGGACCTTCCTTCCCCACATGTCCGCCGAGCGCCGCGAACAAAACCTTGCGGGCTGGTGTGATGCAGTCAGGCGCTCGCTCAGTACCGCACAGTAGGGCTGCGATGGGCTGCTCGATACAACAAACCGCTAAACTAATGCATGGCGTGCGGCGGCAACATTGCTGCGCGCCTTGTCAGCAAGGCCGTTTTGCGGCCGCAACGAAAGGGGCAATCAACCCATGACCGTCACCTACGATGCGTCCCGTGTGACGCTTGTCGATCACCCGCTCGTCCAGCACAAGCTGTCGATCCTGCGCGACAAAAACACCGGCACCAACCAGTTCCGTCAGCTCGTGCGCGAACTCGCGCTTTTTGACGGCTACGAGGCCATGCGCGACCTGCCTATGGAAGACGTCGAGGTCGAGACCCCTATCACCACCGCAACGTTTAAGCAGCTCGCCGGCAAGAAACTCGCCATCGTGCCCATCCTGCGTGCGGGCCTTGGCATGGTCGACGGCATCCTCGACCTGGTGCCCTCCGCTCGCGTGGGCCACATCGGCATGGAGCGCGACGAGGTCACCCACGAGCCGCACGAGTATTACTGCAAGATGCCCAAGGATATCGACCAGCGCATCTGCCTGGTCGTCGACCCCATGCTCGCCACGGGCGGTTCGGCCGAGATGGCCATCAGCTACCTGCGCGGGCGCGGTGTCAAGGACATCCGCATGCTGTGCATCGTCGCGGCCCCCGAGGGCCTCAAGTCGCT
>CALBOJ010000055.1 GCA_937896835.1 uncultured Collinsella sp. | reverse complement strand
ATGTTTTGGTTATGTCGACTAGTTGTATGCTATATTTGTCTTAGAAATTTTGCTGGTAAAGTTTTCGGCAATCCATTACCAGCGGTTTTGTTGTCATGTTGGATACATGCTTGGTTCAGTAAGCATATAAGTTAGATACAGGTTATTCGCATGAGCACTTCGTCAAAAAAGAACTTGGCCCAATACGAGCGTCTGGCGGGTACGCTGCGTGACCGCATCGCCGCCGGCACCTACGCACGCGAAGACAAGCTGCCGTCCGAGATGGAACTCATGGACGAATCGGGTCTGTCGCGCAGCACCGTGCGCCACGCCCTTAAGGTGCTCGTTGATGAGGGCCTGGTGCGCACCGAGCGCGGGCGTGGCGCCTTTGTGGCCGACACGCCCGCGCTCCACGAGAACAACCTGATGTTTTCGAGCTATACCAAGCAGGTCGAAGGCCAGGGCATGAAGCCCACCACGCGCACCGTGGACTCGGGCTTTGCCAAGGCGGCCGGCAGCATAGCTAAGTTCTTTGACGCCGCCGTGGGCAGCAAGCTCGTCAAACTTGTCCGTCTGCGTTATCTGGACGATGCGCCGCTGTGCCTGGAGACCACCTATCTGCCGCCAAGCTTCGAGGCACTCATCGACCGCGATATCAACGGTTCGCTCTACGCCACGCTGCGCCAAGAATTCCATCGCGCGCCGGCACAGGGGCACAAGACCTTTGAGGTGTGCTATGCCTCGCAAAACGAGGCGTTTTTGCTCAACGTCGAGCGCGGGCAGGCGCTGATCCTGATCACCGACTACGTCTACGACACCGACGGCCGCCCGCTGCACATCTCCAAGCGCATCCAACGCACCGACCGCGCCAAATACACCGAGCCCATCGGCTAGCGCGCCAAACCAGGCAAAATGCACCTAATATACGTTTTACCTGCGGTTTTTATAAAATCTCAAACCAGCATGGCGCAAATGCCAGCATCGCCTGGCAACGCACGCCGTCCAAGCTCAACTGTTCCTGTCCAGAATATCCAGCACCGTAAACCTAAGTGAGTAGACTTTTCGCGATCTGCCGAGCACACCCAAAACAGCCATCTCTGTGACCTGCGGTTTTAGTAAGGCAGATGCGCTTTGTGCTCGCCCTGCGCCAAAAAGTCTACTCACTTAGCTCGCAAGGCGTCCCGAGGGGACGATTCAGGTCAAAATAGCATACGAACGCCGTGCTTCTTGCGGCGATTTGATGCCACAAGACAGCCAAAAACCTGCCAAAAAGGGACAGGTCTAGTTTGGTCGGTTTTATCTGGAGCTTTGCTGCATCCGCAGGTCAATCGCCTTGGTCATACACACCCAAAACAAAAGCCGCCGCGAAGGTATCCGCATCCTTCGCAGCGGCTTGCAACGTTTGCCCAGATAAAACCTGCCAAAATAAACCTGTCCCTAAATGGCAGGTTTGGGGAGGTCGGGGAACCAGGTCGGCTTGGGTTGGTTGGGTGTGCGCTCGGCTAGGACCAGCTCCATCCAGCACATGTCGTACCAGCGGCCGAACTTTTGGGCGCAGCGATCGAAGGCGCCCACCAAACGGTAGCCCATATGGGCATGGAAATCCTGACTGTTGTGCGTCAGATACTCGTCGTCATTGTCGTGCGGCACGGCAATGAGCGCGCACATGTTGGTGATGCCCATCGCGACCAGGCATTGCTTGAGCGCATCGTGCAGCTTGCGGCCCAGCCCGCCGTGGCGCACATCGCGCGCCAGGTAGATCGAGGTCTCAACCGACCAGTCATAGGCCTCGCGGCTGTTGAGCGGACTCACATAGGCATAACCTACCGGACGCCCGTCCAGCTCCATCACCAGATACGGATAGCGCTTGAGCGTGCGCTCGATGCGCCCGGCGAACTCCTCAACGCTCGGCACCTCGTATTCGCAGGTAATCGCCGTCTGGCGCACATACGGCTCATAGATGGCAAGCAATGCCGGCGCATCATCGGGCGTCGCCAGGCGAATCGTCGGCTCGGACATCTTGGCCATACAGCCCCTCTCAAAAGCAAAGGCCGCCTTGCGCCAAACCCAGGCGCAAGGCGGCCCCTCGTCATTACATCAACCTACAGGACAGCCGCCAGCGCGTCGATGTCCTCCTGTGTCGTGGCCCAGCTGGTGCAAAAGCGCACCACGGTGTGGGTCTCGTCGTACTTTTCCCAGTACTCGATCGAAGCATGCTCGCGAATGCGGGCCATGTCCTCGTTGGGCAAAATCACAAACTGCTGGTTGGTGGGCGTCTCCAAGAAGAACTGGTAGCCGCGCTCATGCAGCACGCGACGAAGCGCCTGCGCCGTCTCAATCGCCTGGCGGCCAATCTCAAAATACAGGCCGTCGGTAAAGAGCGCCTCAAACTGAACGCCCGTCAGACGGCCCTTGGCCAGCAGCGCTCCGTGCTGCTTAATGCGCGGAATGGGGTGTGCCGGAGCGTGCATGCCGCAAAACACCACGGCCTCGCCGCAAAGCGCGCCGCACTTGGTGCCGCCAATGTAGAACACGTCGCACAGCTGCGCCAGCTCGGGCAGGGTAATGTCGCACTCATCGGCCGCCAGCGCATAGGCCAGACGGGCGCCATCCACAAACAGCGGAATCTGGCGCTTCTGGCACACCGCATGAATCGCCGCAAGCTCGGCGGCGGAGTACAGCGTGCCGTACTCGGTCGATAGGCTCACGTACACGGCACCTGGGAACACCGTGTGCTCGTAGCTCTCGTTTTCGTAAAACACCTGGATATAGCTGTCGAGATCCTCGGCATGCATCTTGCCCTCGTAGCCGGGAATGGTAAGCACCTTGTGGCCGCCAAACTCGATGGCACCCGCCTCGTGGCAGGCAACGTGGCCGGTCTCGGCTGCAACGACGCCCTCGTAGGGCGCAAGCAGCATGTCAATCACCGTCGCGTTGGCCTGTGTGCCGCCCACCAGAAAAAACACGTCGGCATCGGGTACCTGACAGGCCTCACGAATGAGCTGCTTGGCACGCTCGGTGTGTGCATCGGTACCGTAGCCGGGCTGCGGCTCCATATTGGTGTCGACGAGCGCCTGCAGCACTGCCGGATGTGCGCCGTGAGAATAGTCATTGTTGAACGCGAGCATGGTAATCCTCTCTAGCCGGGCACGAGCCCGATGATTCAGATGGGGCTATTGTACGCCGCCCGGATAGGCAATGCGCGCGGCAAGGCACTCGAGCGCCAGCACCAAGGCAAAGCCGCAGCTCACGTCACTCAAAAAGTGTGCGCCGATCACGATGCGACCAAAGGCGACGAGCGCTGCAACCACAGCGGCGACCCAAAAGACCACGCGGCGGCGCGACGGCTTTTCCTTAAAGGCCGCCGCGGGAAGCCCGGCGAGCATAAGGCCGATCGCCGCGTGCGCCGTGTGTCCGCTCGCAAACGACTTAAAGCCGTCCTTGATCACGCCGGCGGCGATATAGGCCCACTTGTCGGGGTTGCCGATCACCCACCACGGCTGAAAATTGAGCCCCGGCGTGACCTCGATCACGCGCATGCGCGGGCGCGACCACAGCGGCTTGACGATCACGTTGAGGATAATGGCCTGAGCGACCCACACGGCAAGCACCATCAACGCCCAGCGCGTGAGATCGTCGGGCTCGGTCGTGCGCGTAAGGCGATAGGCGATGAGGTTGGCCGCGATGACCAGCACAAACGTCAGCACCAACTGAACCACGATGAGTTTGCCGCCAACCCGCAGGGACGAAACGATCTCGTAGCCGACCAGGCCCACGTTGACCAGAACGCCCAGCACGGCGAGCCATTTGCTCCCCCTGGAGTCGGGACGCACCGCGCGTACGAGCATAACGCCTGCGACGCTCGCCGTCAGCTCAAACGGCAGCTCGCCGGCGGCCTCGATAAAGCGGCCGTACATGCTGGCGATGTTGAACAGCGCGCTCGAGATCTGGTAATCGAAGAAGCTGCCCACGCCCAGACAAAGGCACAGAACGACCGCGATAGCGGCGGCGTCTTTCTTGTAGATGTACCCGAACATGCTTTCCTTTCCATCGGGCGAAGTTTTCAACCTGCAACGTGGCGGGGCAAAGAATCCTTGTCCCGCCAAGCCACCTACCTGTTATTCATCATCGCTGGCACCCAGCTGCTGCAGCAGCATGAGAGCTGCTGCCACGGGACCGGCCTCGTCGTTGGCGTCGAGACCGCGGCCCAGGCCGCTGCCCACACCGGCGCCCGCCTTGTAGGGCACCGACAGCTTGCGGCTCTTGGGAAAGTTCACCGCGCCATAGCGGGTCTTTAGTTCAAAGGCCACCTTCTTGGGCACGTCGACGCCCAAAAACGTGATACGCCCACCGCTGAGCGTGACGCTCTCGAGCCCCAGGCGCTCGCCGCGAATACGGATGCGCGCGCGGTTGAACAGGTTGAGTCCCGCCAACGGCAGCTCGCCATGCGCGGCCTCGGTCTCTTCCTGCACCTCATCGATGCTCTCCAGGTCCTCGGCCGCTGCGAGCTTACGGTACACGAGCACGCGCTGATCCACCGCCGGCAGGTACTCCTCGGACAAGAAGTAGTCGGCCGGCAGGTTAATGCCCACGCTCGTCGCCTCCACGCCGGCATCGTCGTCACCGCGTGCCTCTGCCACGGCCTGGCCCAGCATCTGCGTAAACAGGTCAAAGCCCACGCTCGACAGGTTGCCGTGCTGCTCGGCGCCCATAAGCGAGCCGGCGCCGCGGATCTCCAGGTCGCGCATGGCGATGCGCATGCCGCTGCCCAGGTCCTGGAACTCGGAAAGTGCAGTCAGGCGTGCCGTTGCCTCCTCGGTAAGTGGCAGCTCGCCGGGGAACATAAAGTACGCGTATGCCTGCGTGGCCGAGCGGCCCACGCGGCCCTTAAGCTGGTAAAGCTGTGCCAGACCCAGACGCTGCGAGTCTTCGATGATCAGTGTGTTGGCGGTCGCGTTGTCGATGCCGCTCTCCACGATGGTCGTGGCGATGAGCACGTCGATCTTTTTGGTCGCGAACTCGATCATCACGTCCTCGACCTCGCGCGGGCTCATCTTGCCGTGCGCCACGCCCACGCGCGCCTCGGGCGCGGCCTCGTGCACGCGCGCCACGGCATCGTCGATGGTCTTGACGCGGTTGGACACGTAGTAAACCTGACCGCCGCGGCCCACCTCCAGGCGAATCGCTGCGCTCACCACATCGGGGTCGTACTCCCCCACGTGCACGATCACGGGACGACGCCCGGTCGGCGGCGTGGTGATCAGGCTCATGTCGCGCACGCCGCTCGTGGCCATCTGCATGGTTCGCGGAATAGGCGTTGCCGAAAGCGTGAGCACGTCGATTTGCTCGCGCAGGTTTTTGAGCTGCTCCTTGTGCTGCACGCCAAAACGCTGCTCCTCGTCGATGATCACCAGGCCCAGGTTCTTGGGGTTCACATCGGCCGAAAGCAGGCGGTGCGTGCCGATAAGCACGTCAATCGCGCCCTCGGCAAACGCCTTGAGTGCGCGCTTTTGCTGCGCCGGCGTACGGAAGCGGCTGAGAACCTCGACCTCAAGGCCAAACGGGGCAAAGCGTTCAAAGAACGTCTCGTAGTGCTGCTGGGCCAGAATGGTCGTGGGGCAGAGCACCATGACCTGGCGGCCGGAGTCCACGCACTTAAAGGCCGCGCGCAGGGCGACCTCGGTCTTGCCGAAGCCCACGTCGCCGCAGAGCAGGCGGTCCATGGGCTTGGGCGCCTCCATGTCAGCCTTGATGTCGGCGATAGCCTCCAGCTGGTCGCGCGTCTCGTCGTAGGGGAAGCTCTCCTCCATCTCGATCTGCTCGGGCGTATCGGGCGGGCAGGCGATACCGGTAATCGACGAGCGACGCGTATACAAATCGACCAGGTCAAACGCCAGCTTTTTGGCGTTCTTGCGCGCCTTGTTGGTGGCACGTGTCCAGTCGGCGGTGTTGAGCCTGGTCAGGCGCGGCTTGTCGCCGTCGGGGCCAACATAGCGCGTGATGCGGTCGACCTGCTCGAGCGGCACGTAGAGCTTGTCGCCGTCGGCATATTCCAGCAAAAAGTAGTCGCGTTCCTTGCCGCCCACTTCCTGGCGCGCGATCTCGCTAAAGAGCGCGATGCCATGCGTTGCGTGCACCACGTAGTCGCCCGGCTTAAACGGGAAGGTGATCTGCGTAATGTCAACCTTGCGGCGGCTGCGCGCGCGATTGGCATCCATGCGGGCGTTGAGGTCGGCGATCGAGAACACGGCCAGGTTGGCATCGGGCACCACCACGCCCTGCGGCAGAGCGGCATCGACAAAGGTCACGCGTCCGCGCGAGATGGTGGGCACGGCGACACCGGCGGCAGCCTGGGCGGCACCCGCCTCGAGCGAGCGGGCGTTAAGCGCGTCGGCCTTGCGCTCGCGAATGGAAGCATGGGCCTCCTGGCGGGCGGCACGGTCGGCAGAATCCGCCGCCGCCACGCGTACACGGTCACCGATAACACCGGCGTTTTCGGGCGCGGCCGTCAGTGACTCCTCAAAGGTTATGCCCTCGTCGCCAAAGGTGAGCTCCATCGACTCGCGCGCACCGCGGTCGGGGATGGCAAACACGCAGGCATAGCGCTTGCCCACGACCTCCTGGATACGCGTCATAAAGCGATTGTCCGAGCCCGCAATGGCCGGCTGCTCAATCTTGAGCTCGGCCGTCACCGCACCACCGGCACGGATGAGGCTCACATAGTTCAGGCGCTGCTGGGCACCAAAATCGAGCTGTTGGGCACGCACGTACAGACCATCCAGGCGGTCAATCCCTGCCTCGCCGGCACGCGCCTCGATATCCTCGTAGGCGCGCAGACAGTCGTCGAACAGCGAGCGCGGCTCGGACAGGACCACGAGCGCCTTGCCGCTCACGTGTGTCAGCGGGCTCACGGTCTGGCCGTACATCACCGGCAAAAAGCGGTCGAGCTCGGGCGTGACGATGCGCGCATCCACCATCTCGAGCAGCGCCGCCAGTTTGCTGTCGTCCTGGCTGGCGCGATAGAGCGCCACATGCATGTTGTGGACCGCCTCGTCGGTAAGCGCCAGCTCGCGGCACGGGAAGATCTCGATACTGTCCTCGTTGCCGATGGTCTGCCCCGTTGAGCTCACCATGCGGCGGATGCGGTCAATCTCGTCGCCAAAGAACTCAATGCGCACGGGCGCTTTCTCTTGTGCGGGGAACACCTCGACGGTGTCGCCGTGAATGCGGAACAGACCGGGCGCATCAGCGGCGCCGGCATTGGTGTAGCCCATGCCCACCAGGCGATGCGGCACCTCGTCAAAAGGAATCTCCTCGCCCACCGCAAAGGTCGTGGACTCCCAGTAGTGGCTCTCGACCGGCGGCACGCAGCGCAGCAGCGCGCGGGCCGAGGCAACCATGATGCAGTTGTCCCCGCGCACGATGCGCCCCAGAGCCTCGCAGCGCTGCGCCACCACGGCATCGTCGGGCGCCTGCTCGCGCCACGGATAGTCCTTGCGCTCGGGAAAACGGCACACGTGCGCCAGGCCCACGTAGGCGGCAAGGCTGCGCGCGGCGCGATCGGCCGCATCCTCGCCACTCACAATGTAGACCGTCGGGCGCGGACGGCGCGCAAACTGGGCGGCCGCCATAAGCGTGCGGCCCGACTGCGACACGGCCAGCGTCACGTCCTCGCCGGCATCGAGTCCGGCCTCGACGGTCTGCAGCGCCTCGGCAGTGTAGAGCTGCGCGGCTATACGGTGAATGAGCATGCTGTTCCTCCGGCATCGCAACGCCAAAAGCCCGCCGGGGCAAGCTCGGCGGGTCGTACGTCAAATACATTGTCTGTCATGGTAGCGCATGGAGAGGACTCCGGCTCAAGGGCAAACCCAGCCCCGCAAAAAACGCCAGACGAAGATGCGTTCCGCCCTACCCCGCTACGCGCACGCTGGGGCACAAATCTGCCAGCGGGCACTCGTCGCACTTAGGTTTGCGAGCGTCGCAGATCTCGCGGCCAAAGGTGATCCACTGGTGGTTGACCGACTCCCAATACTCGTGCGGCAAAATCTTGAGCAGATCTTGCTCGGTCTTGAGCGGCTCTTTGGCATGCGTCTTGGGGCTCAGCATCAGGCGGTGCGCGATGCGGTTGACGTGCGTATCGACCGCGATGCCCTCGACAATGCCAAACCCCACGTTGAGCACGATGTTCGCCGTTTTGCGCCCCACACCCGGTAGCTTGACGAGCTCCTTCATGTCGGCCGGCACCTCGCCGCCGTAATCGGCAACGATCATCTGCGCGGCCTCCACGGCGTGCTTGGCCTTGCTCTTATAAAAGCCGAGTGACTTAATGGTGTCGGCCACATCGGCCACGCTCGCCCCCGCCATGGCCTCGGGCGTGGGCCACTGGGCAAACAGCCGCGGCGTCACCTTGTTGACCTGTGCATCGGTCGTCTGCGCCGAGAGCAGCACCGCGATGAGCAGCCTAAAGGGATTCTCGTGGTCCAAAAAGCACTCAACCGGGCCATAGCGACGGTTGAGGCGCTCGCACACCTCAACGGCGCGCTCGCGTTTGGCGGCATTGGTCTCGCGTGGCATAACGACTCCTCGGCTCGGCAGAAACATAACTTCACGGAAACGATTGTCCCACGTACGGGGGCCTTAAGCCTCCAAAAATGCGCCGGTCTGGCGGCCCCACAGGCTCGCATACTCGCCGCCTGCCTCGACAAGCTGCGCATGCGTACCGTCCTCGACAATCTCGCCGTCCGCCAGCACCACGATGCGATCGAGCGCCGCCACGGTGGACAGGCGATGCGCCACCACAATGGAGGTGCGACCGCGCATCAGGTTCTCGAGCGCCTCCTGCACCAGCGCCTCGGACTCGCTGTCGAGGGCAGACGTCGCCTCGTCGAGCACCAGGATCGGCGCGTCGGTCAGGATAGCGCGGGCGATGGCCACGCGCTGACGTTGGCCGCCCGAAAGCTTGACGCCGCGCTCGCCCACCATGGTGTCAAAGCCGTTGGGCAGGCGGTCGATAAACTCGGTCGCATTGGCCAGGCGCGCGGCCTCGCGAATCTGCTCGTCGGTTGCGTCGGGGCGGCCGTAGGCGATATTCTCGCGAATGGAGCGATGGAACAGCAGCGCCTCCTGCGGCACGTAGGCAACCTGGCGGCGCAGGCTCTGCTGTGTGCAGCGCGAGACGTCTTGGCCGTCCACGAGCACGCGGCCGCCCTGCACATCGTCCAAGCGCAACAGCAGCTTGGTGAGCGTCGTCTTGCCCGAGCCCGATTTACCCACCAGGCCCACGCGCTGGCCCGCCGCCACGTGAAGCGTCAGGTCGTCGAACACGTTCTCGCCCGCCGCGGCGTCACGGTATGCAAAGCTCAGGTGCTCAAAATCAATCGCACCTTCGGTCACTTTAAGCTCGGGAGCGTTCTCGTCGTCTGCCACCAGACGCGGCTCGTCCAGCACGCGCGTCATCTCGGCCGCATCGCCCAGCGCGCGGTTGATGCGCTGCATCATGGAGCTTACGTAGTTCAGACGCATGGTGAGGTTGTACGTATAGGTAAAGATCATGACGAGCGCGCCGGCCGAAATGCCAAACCACGCGTTGCCACCCGCGACGAACACACTCACCACGGCCATGGTGATGACGATAAGGCCCGAGGTCGTAAAGTTGCGCTGCATCATGGCGTGCATCGAAACCGTTTCGGCGTCGCGCGCGGCGCGGTCGGCGGCATCGAACAGGTCGCGCTCAAAGTCCTCGCGCCCACAGGTCTTGACGGCCAGGATATTCGTGACCGCGTCGGACAGCACGCCCGACAGCTTGTTCTGCGCGGCGGACGTCGCGGCCGAAAGCGGCATGATGCGCTTGTACATAAGCCAGACAAACGCAATGTAGACGACCATGATGCCCACCAGGATCACGGTAAACGTCGGCACCACCGGAGCGAGCGCCGCCACCGTGCAGACAACCGAGGTGATGGTGGGAATGAGCGAATACACCGTCACGTCTACCAGCCCCGTATAGCCGCTCATAAAACGACTCGTCTGGCTCACGAGCGATCCGCCAAAGCGGCTGGTGTGGAATGTCATGGATTGATTGGAGAGCGTGTCGAAGCACAGGCGCGCCAGGTGATAGTTGCCCGCAATCTCGAGCTTGTAGACGGTGTAGTCCTGCAGCTTGGAGAGGATCTGGCCCACTAGGTTAACGAGCACGAGCGCCAGAATGTAGGGACCAAAGACCTCGAATACTTGATCGCCCGCCACGGAACCCGCTTGGACGCGGTCGACGATGAGGGCCATCACGTAGGTGTTGGCAAACGTGAGCAAAAAGATGTAGCCCGCCGACGAGAACACCGAGAGAAAGACGATCAGCGGCTGCGTGCGCGTGACGTCCCAAAAACGCTGCAGCGTGCGGCGCACGGTGGAGCGTTTGAGCGGACTGGTGTTTCTCTGAGACATGGGCTTCCTTTCGCGTCTGATAGGGCGAAACGCCATTGTTGCACACTAAAGCGCACTTCAGGCAAGTGCAACGCGAAAAGCGCCCGCGTCCCGCGCTTGCGCAGGCGCCCCGCCGTCAGATGCAGCTAGTCCTCGTCTTTTTGGTCTGCGAGCAGCTCCGCAGACGTGAGTCCCAAGATCTCGTCGGCCTCCCGCGCGTCTTCCAGCGCGTCGATGTCCTTGAGCTTGCGCTCCATGACGTTGGTGCGCGTGGTAATGATGCCCTCGACCGTTTTGCCCGCGGTCTCGATCTGCTGCTGGGCGCGGCGCAGCGCCTTTTGATAGCGCGGCAGCTCGGCCTTGACAGCGGAGAGCACGCGCAGTACATCGTCGGTGCGTTTTTGCAGCTTAAACGTTTGGTAACTCATCTGCAGGCTGTTGAGAATGGCCGCCATGGTGCTAGGGCCGGCAACGTTGACATGATAGTCGCGGCCCAGGGTCTCGATAAGCCCGGGGCGGCTGACGACCTCAGCGTACAGCCCCTCAAACGGAACGAACATGATGCCAAAGTTGGTGGTCACGGGCACGCTCAGATACTTTTCGCAGATGTCCTTTGCCTCACGCTTGACCATAGCGTCAAGCGTCTTGCGCGCGGCGGCGACGGCATCCGCGTCGCCCGACTCCTGGGCATCGAGCAGATGCTCGTACGCGTCGCCCGGGAATTTGGAGTCAATCGGCAGCAGTACGGGGTCGCCCTCGTCTACCGGCAGCTTGACGGCAAACTCAACACGCTCCGAGGCGCCGGGCTTGGTGGCAACGTTTTCCAGATACTGATCGGGTGTGAGGATATCCGCCAGGATCGCGCCCAGCTGCACCTCGCCCAAAATGCCGCGCGCCTTGACGTTACCCAGCACGCGCTTAAGGTCGCCCACGCCAGTGGCGATAGATTGCATGTCGCCCAGGCCCTTGTACACGGCCTCGAGCTGGTCGCTCACCTGCTTAAACGATGCAGACAGACGGTCGTTGAGCGTGCGAGAGAGCTTCTCGTCCACCGTCGCGCGCATCTGATCGAGCTGCACGTTGTTGTCTTTGCGGATGGCGCCCAGCTGAGCATCGACCGTCTCGCGCACCTTGTCCAGGCGATGCTCGATGCCCTCGCGATTGGCGCCGAGCTGTTGGGCCGTCTCACGGCGCAGGTCATCCATCCGGTCACCAGCTTGCGAGAACTCGCGTGCGATGGCCAGGTAACGTTGCTGCTCCACGGCCGCATCGGTCGTCTGCTGCTGCGCGATGGCATTGGCCGTGCGGCGTGTTTCGGCCAGCGCGACGTTCAGGGCATCGAGCGCGTTGTTGGCCTGCTCGAGTGCTGCCAGCGTTTCCGCGCTACTGTCGCCACGCTCCCGCAACTCGGCACGAAGGCCCTTGAGCTGCAGGGCACAGGCCGCAGCGACCCCCACCGCCACCAAAGCAATCACAATAAGTGCAATATCAATTGCAGACATAAACTCCGCCCAACAAACCCAATCGATCATCAATCAAAACCGCGATCAATCTTACCCCGCCACACACACGGATCACTCACTGCCTTGCAGACAAATTTCTCTTAGAGCCGCGGACGCTAAAACGCTAGCTCTCCCAGCCGGCGCGGATGGTTGTTATGACGTCACCTAAGCGCTGGCCTAGGGCCGCTAGATGCTGGAGCACCTCGTTGGGCGATGCGCCGTTGAGGATGCACGTGAGGGCATACGACGCCAGAAAGATGGCCGCAAGCCCCAGCGGGATGAGCACGATCATCGCCAAGGTGCGCAGGCGCTGGCCCACGCGGCGACGACGCGCACGACGCTTGTCGAACGCGAGCTCCTGCGCATATGAATCTTGCTGTACGGAATAGGCCTCTGGTGCCGATTCACACCCGGGCACAGCTGCAGGTACAGCAGCGGGCACGACATTTTGCGCAAAGGGCTGGACTGCCGCCCCTTGCATTTGCATCTCCATGAGTCGTTGCTGCTGACGCAGCATGCGCTCAGCTTGTTGCTGCGGAGTCTCAAGAAACAAATCCATGCTGGCCTCCAAAATCGGAGCATTCGACGCTTACGCCCAGCATCCCGCACCGCCATGACCGCGACAACGCAATCCGTAGCAATAGCCGCAAAGTTTCTTGTTGACAAAAGCTGTCGAAAACCTCAACAACTCCCCTACCAGCACTTTCTCTGAGCTTTTTTCGCCAGCAATCTTTTGGCCTTCCACCCTTACGCCAACTGACCAAAATCTAACCAAAAGCTTGACGAAAATTGTGGGGACAGGGACCCCACACAAAAACGTGCCGCCCCAAAAGGGGCGGCACACAAACTTCTAATCAGCTTTTCAGTAACGAGCACGCGACGACCCGAAGCCGGAGCGCAGGGCGGGAGGCCGGATCGCCTTCCCTCAACGCGACCCTGCGGAGCCGTGAGCGGGGAGGGAAGGCGATCCGGCCTCCCGCCCTGCGCTCCGCAGCAGCCAGCGCCAAGCGCTAGTAGTTCACCACCTGCTCCTCAAAGTACGCCTTCGGGTGGTTACAAACCGGGCACACCTCAGGCGCCTCGGCACCAACGTGCAGGTGCCCGCAGTTCAGGCACTTCCACACCTTTACGCCCTCACGCTCAAACACCTCGCCCGACTCGATGCGCTCGACGAGCTTGTTGTAGCGCTCCTCGTGGGCCTTCTCGACGGCGGCGACACCCCGGAACTTTGCGGCAATCTCGGCAAAGCCCTCTTCCTCGGCGGTCTTGGCAAACTCGTCGTACATCGTGGTCCACTCGTAGTTCTCACCCGCGGCGGCATCGCGCAGATTGTCCAGGGTATCGGGGACGGCGCCATCGTGCAGATACTTAAACCACAGTTTGGCGTGCTCGGACTCGTTGCCAGCCGTCTCGGCAAAGATGTTCGAGATCTGAACGTAGCCGTCCTTCTTTGCCTTGGAGGCATAGTAGCGATACTTGGTGTGTGCCTGGGACTCACCGGCAAAAGCGGTCTCGAGGTTCTTCTTGGTTTGGGAATTCTCAAAATCCATAGGTGTACTTCCCTTCAACGCATGCCGCCCGTAGGCTTCGAGCGGCCTCGTCTTTAGGATGCCCTCATGTCGGAAATCTAAACCTTACAATCCTGTTCTTCAGATTTCCACGGGCTAAATGCTCAGCCAGCGATCGCCCTCGGCTCGGCAAAAGCCCTCACGCTCCAGGTCGGCCAGAATGCCCGCGACAAGCTCGCGCTCGACCGGCCCGCGCCCAGCCGCCGCTTCCATATCGTTAACGCCCACCACGGCATCAGCAAGCGTAATCCCCGCCGGTTGGCCATCGCGCGCTGCCAGCAACATGCGCACGATATGCGCGCGCTTTTGGCGACGTGAGCCCTCAAACTTTGATTGACGGCTATAGCCCGCCGAGCGCCTGGACGGATTGGGCAACGTCTTTTTTAGATATGCGCCGTAGTCCAGCAACGCGTAATACCACGCGCGCGGCGTGTCGGCATCATCGAGCGGCACGGCAAAGGGAGCGATCTCGTCGGTCGCCGCACCGGGGACCGCCGGACAGGCCGCCTGAATCAGCGGCACCAGCTCGCGGTCGGGAACAGCCGGTACATCGGGAAAGAAGTGATGCAGAAAGACCGTGCGCACGTTGGTCTCCAGATACACGCCTGGAAGGTCAAACGCGAACGACCGGATACCTTGCGCCGTTGCCGGGCCAATACCAGGCAGAGCGACCAAGTCACGCGTCTCGCGCGGAAACTCACCGTCCCAGTCCTCCACAACGCGCTGAGCGGCCTTGTGGAGCGCCAGAGCGCGTCGGTTGTAGCCCATGCCCTGCCAAGCGTCCAAAACATCGGAAGGCGCGGCTTGGGCAAGCGCCTGCACGGTCGGAAAGCGATCGAGCCACGCCGGCATACGCGTCTCCACGCGTGGCACCTGTGTTTGCTGCAACATGACCTCGGAAAGCCAAATGATGTACGGATCGCGCGTGCGGCGCCACGGAAGGTCGCGATAACGCAGGACCCCTTCCGAACGAATCATCGAACGAAAGGGGTCCTGAATCATATCTATGCTCCTTATGCGGCGCTATTCCTCCCGGCATGTATACGCACAGGTGGCGTACTCGGGAAACGCTTCGCGGTCGGCGAACTTGGGATCGACGGCCGGGAACTGGCGGTGAGCGACGATGTCGCCGAGCGAAACGGAATCGAGGTAGTCGCGCATCAATGCTTGAGCTCCGGCCCACAGGGGATGATAGCAGCACGTGCCCATGCGCGCACAGTCGCCATCGGGTGCGGTGCAATCATTCATAACCATAGGGCCCTGAACGGCCTCGACGACCTGACGAATGGTAACGTCGTCCGGACTGACCTTGAGACGCATGCCACCGTGGACGCCACGCAGGCTCTCCACAATACCGGCCTGGACCAAACCGTACTGAATCGAGCGGGCAAACGAATACGGGACATTGACCTCTTCGGCAGCGGTGCGAACAGAAAGCAAACGCTCCGGATCCTCGGCAAGCATCGCCAACATACGAAGGGCGTAATCAGTCTTCCTCGATATGTCCATTTTTCCCCTTTCAAGGAATACGAACAGCTCGAACGAGCTCCGGGGCCGAGCTTGTGTCGAGACGCTAAATGACCGCAGGACATCCAAATGGTAAATCGGATATCCACTGAATGCCGCGCTTGGAGCGAAATGCATCAGATGCGGCCCACAGTGCAATTTAGTATAACCTAACCCCCTGCTTCGTTGAACAGGTGTTGCGCAACAAAGCTGTTGTTTAGACAGACCTTGATTATCGACTTTATCCGAACACCTCCCACATTCATCCGTACATGTACGGATGAATGTGGGAACCCGATACCCTGAGGGCCGGATCGGCCGGCCC